>NZ_JFJW01000055.1:97042-175411 GCF_000611125.1 Cupriavidus sp. SK-4 | reverse complement strand
CACCCAGCTGCTCAACGCGGCGGCGGCGCTGGCCGCGCTGCAGGCCATGCGCCCGCGCCTGCCGGTCAGCGCACAGGAAGTGCGCAACGGCCTGGCTTTTGTCGAGCTGCCGGGCCGCTTCCAGGTGCTGCCGGGCCGCCCGGCCGTGATCCTGGACGTGGCGCACAATCCGCATGCGGCGGCCACGCTGGGGCAGAACCTTGAGAACATGGGGTTCTTCCGCTACACCTACGCGGTGTTCGGCGCGATGCAGGACAAGGATATCGCCGGGGTGCTGCAGCACGTGGCCGACAAGGTCGACCACTGGTGCCTGTGCGACCTGCCGACCGAGCGCGCCGCCAGCGCCGCGGACCTGCTGGCCAAGCTGGAGGCGGGCGGATTCCGCCCCGGCCCGGACGCCACCGCGGCCTGCTTTTCCAGCCCCGAGGCGGCATTCCGCGATGCCATCGAGCGAGCCACCGAGAATGATAGAATTCTGGTCTTCGGATCGTTCTATACCGTCGCCGGCGTGATGGCCTATCGTGCCACGCAGGCTAACTGAAGCAGGCGCCCCGGCGCCCGCTGACCTGGCAACCCCGGCGGCCTTGGCCGATCAATGAGCGGCAAACGCAACGAGCGGCCCCACAAGGCCGTATCACCGAACCAATCTATGGGCCTGCTTTCGCTGTTTTCTTCCCGCAAGGGCAACGACCCGGCACCCGAGCGTGCGCGGCGCCAGCGCACCGACACGGGTGCAGGCATCGCCTCGTCGCGCCGCCTGGCCGATGACTATGCCGACGATACGCTCGACCCCGAATTCCCGCAGAAGCAGCGCGCGCGCCGCCGCCTGATCGGCGCCGTGGTGCTGATGGTGGCCGCCGTGATCGTGCTGCCGATCGTGTTCGAGACCAAGCCGCGGCCGGTGTCCGAGGACGTCTCGGTAAAGGTCGCAAACGGGGTCACGGGAGCGCAGGGGGCGCAGAAGCCCCGCGTCGAGCCGCGCAAGGCCGACCCGCTGCCGCCCACGCCGGCGGCGCGCAATGATGCCGAGGCCCTGGACGCCGGCGAGGAAATCGTCAGCGCGCCCAAGCCTGCGGCCGCCGCCGCAGCCGCCACGGACAAGCCCGCGCAACGGGCTGAAGCCAAGCCCGAAGCCAAGCCGGGCAGCGGCAAGTACCTGATCCTGATCGGCGCCTTCTCTTCTGAAGAGCGCGCGAAGGGCTGGCTGGCCAAGCTCAAGGCGAGCAAGGTCCCGGCCTATGTCGAAAAGAAAATGCTGGCCGATGGCGAGCGCATCCTGCTGCGTGCCGGCCCCTTCAGCGACCGTGACGCCGCCGACGCTGCCGACAAGCGCGTGCGCGCGGTGGGGCTGACCTCGAAGGTCGTGGAACAGTAAGGGGCAAGCACGGCCGGCGCCTGTGCCCGGCCGCAAGCAACGATGCAGCCGACTTTCTTCGACTATGCCGTGGTCTTCATCCTGCTGGCCTCGGGCGTGCTCGGCGTGCTGCGCGGCCTGGTGCGCGAGGTGCTGTCGCTGATCGGCTGGGTGGTGGCGTTCTGGGTGGCGTTCCGCTATGGCGCGGTGGCCGCGGGCTGGATGCCTGAATCGATGCCTGGCGGCGAGCTGGCGCGCCATGCACTGGGCTTCGTGGTGCTGCTGATCGGCACCGTGCTGGGCGCCTCGCTGGCCGGCCTGGTGGTCGGGCAGTTGCTGGAGAGCACCGGGCTCAAGCCCGCCGACCGCGGGCTGGGACTGGTGTTCGGCCTGCTGCGCGGCGTGCTGCTGGTGATGGTGATGGTCACGCTGGCCAGCCTGACGAAATTGCCGGAAGAACCGTTCTGGCGCGACGCGGTGAGCCGCCCCTATGTGATGCAGGCCATGGAATCGGTGAAGCCATGGCTGCCGCCGGAGCTGGCGAAGTACGTCAAGACATGAAGCCGGGCATGGTGCCCGGTCGGTAGTACGCAGGCCTTTGGCCCGGGGGATTTCCGGACCAGGCTGCGCCCCCTGATTCAAAGCCTTTCCTGGGAGCTTGGCAATGTGCGGTATCGTCGGTGTGGTTTCAGCCACGCCTGTCAACCAATTGATTTACGACAGCCTGCTGTTGTTGCAACATCGCGGACAGGATGCTGCCGGCATCGCCACCGCCAACGGCAGTACTTTCCACATGCACAAGGCCAACGGCCTGGTGCGCGATGTCTTCCGCACCCGCAACATGCGCAGCCTGCCTGGCGCCGCCGGTATCGGCCAGGTGCGCTATCCGACCGCCGGCTCGGCATCCAGCGAGGAAGAAGCGCAACCGTTCTACGTGAACGCGCCCTATGGCGTGATCCTGGCGCATAACGGCAACCTGACCAACTGGGAGCAGCTGCGCGAGGAGATGTTCCGCCGCGACCGCCGCCACATCAACACGCATTCGGACACCGAAGTGCTGCTGAACGTGCTGGCCGACGAGCTGCAGCGCGCCAGCAATGGCATGGCGCTGGACCCGGACACCATCTTCACGGCGGTCAGCGGCCTGCACCGCCGCGTGCGCGGTTCGTACGCCATCGCCGCGCAGATCGCCGGCTACGGCATGCTGGCCGTGCGCGACCCGTTCGGCATCCGCCCGCTGTGCCTGGGTAGTGTCGAGACCCCGACCGGCAAGGAATGGATGGTGGCATCCGAGTCCGTGGCGCTGGAAGGCATCGGCTACAAGCTCGAGCGCGACGTGGCGCCGGGCGAGGCCATCTTCATCGACCTGGACGGCAAGCTCTACACCAAGCTGTGCGCCGAGAACGCGGTGCTGACGCCGTGCATTTTCGAGTACGTCTACCTGGCCCGCCCGGATTCATGCATCGACGGCGTGCCGGTCTATGACGCGCGCCTGCGCATGGGCGACTACCTGGCCGAGAAGATCCGCCAGGAAGTGTCGGCCGGCGACATCGACGTGGTCATGCCGATTCCCGACTCCAGCCGTCCGGCCGCGATGCAGGTGGCCAACCGCCTGGGCGTGAACTATCGCGAGGGCTTCTTCAAGAACCGCTACGTCGGCCGCACCTTCATCATGCCCGGCCAGGCGGTGCGCAAGAAGTCGGTGCGCCAGAAGCTCAACGCCATGGGCGTGGAGTTCAAGGGCAAGAACGTGCTGATCGTCGATGACTCGATCGTGCGCGGCACCACCTCGTTCGAGATCGTGCAGATGGCGCGCGACGCCGGCGCCAACAAGGTGATCTTCGCCTCGGCCGCGCCGCCGGTGAAGTACCCCAACGTGTACGGCATCGACATGCCGACCCGCAGCGAGCTGGTGGCGCATGGCCGCACCCACGAAGAGATCGCGAAGATCATCGGCGCGGACAAGCTGGTGTACCAGGACGTGGAAGCGATGAAGCAGGCCGTGCGCGACATCAACCCGGCGCTGAGGGACTTCGATGCTTCGTGCTTCGATGGCCGCTACATCACCGGCGATATCGACGAGGCCTACCTGAACCGCCTCGAAACGGCGCGCAGCCAGGCCGACCGCGACGGCACCAATGGTGACACCGAGCGCTCGCAACTGCACCTGCAGCGCTCCGGCGGCAACGAGTAAGCCGTGCCGCCGCTGTCCGCGCGTTGACGAATGCGGAGCCCGGCCGTAACATGGCCGGGCGTCGATTTGATAGTCAGCTTGCGGACGCGGGTCCAGCCCGAAACAGCTAAAGAGATGGCGGTCAGCAACGATTCCCGATGCGCAGTGCCTTCGCGGCGCAGCGATTTCCGGAAGCCGGCCGCTACAGCCTGAAGCCGAAGGCCATTCGCAGAACAGCAAGCCCGTCGATCCGACCACCCGATCGCACGGGCTTTTTTCATGGCGCGCCGCTTGTCCACCGCACAGGCGGCCGCTTGTCGAAACCATCGCATTCGCGCGGGTACGACCGCGCCCCACCAGCATGAACGAACCGCTCAACCCCGAATCGCTCGGCATCGACACCCTCGGCGTTCGCGCCGGCACGCTGCGCAGCGAATTCATGGAGCACTCCGAGGCCATCTACCTGACCTCGAGCTTCTGCTTCAACAGCGCCGCCGAGGCCGCCGAACGCTTCGCCAACTCGGAAGAGGGCTTCACCTACTCGCGCTTCACCAACCCGACCGTGTCGATGTTCCAGTCGCGCCTGGCCGCGCTGGAAGGCGCGCAGGCCTGCATGGCCACTGCCTCGGGCATGAGCGCGATCCTGTCGGTGGTGCTGTCGTCGATGCAGGCGGGCGACCACCTGGTCAGCTCGCGCGCGATCTTCGGCTCGACCATGACGCTGTTCGGCAATATCTTCTCGAAGTTCGGCGTCGAGACCACCTTCGTCGATCCGAGCGACCTGAACGCATGGCGCGCCGCGGTGCGCCCGAACACCAAGCTGTTCTTCCTGGAAACGCCGTCGAACCCGCTGACCGAGGTGGCGGACATTGCCGCCGTGGCCGACATCGCCCACGACGCCGGCGCGCTGCTGGTGGTCGACAACTGCTTCTGTTCGCCGGCGCTGCAGCAGCCGATCAAGTTCGGCGCCGACATCGTGGTGCATTCGGCCACCAAGCATATCGACGGCCAGGGCCGCGTGCTGGGCGGCGCGGTGCTGGGCACGCACGACTTCATCATGGGCAAGGTGTTCCCGTTCGTTCGCACCGCCGGCCCGACGCTGTCGGCCTTCAACGCCTGGGTGCTGCTCAAGGGCATGGAGACGCTGGCGATCCGCATGGAACGCCATTCGGCCAGCGCGCTGGCACTGGCACAGTTCCTGGAGTCGCATCCGGCGGTGGCGCGCGTGTTCCACCCGGCGCTGAAGTCGCACCCGCAGCACGAGATCGCCATGCGCCAGCAAAGCGGCGGCGGCGCGATCGTGTCGTTCGAGCTGAAAGGCGCCACGCCCGAGCAGCAGCGCGCCAATGCCTGGTGCGTGATCGACAACACCCGGCTGTGCTCGATCACCGGCAACCTGGGCGACACCCGCACCACCATCACGCACCCGTACACCACCACGCACGCGCGCGTGAGCCCCGAGGCCAAGGCGGCCGCGGGCGTGGGCGAAGGGCTGATCCGGCTGGCGGTGGGGCTGGAGTCGGTCGAGGACCTGAAGGCCGACCTGCTGCGCGGCCTGGGCGACTGAGCGCTTACTGCGCCGGCTGTGGCGGCTGTGCTGGTTGTGGCGACGGGGGCGGCGCGGGTTCGTCGCTGCCGGCCACGGCCTTCACGCCTGCGGCCGTGACGTCGTAGGTGGTGCTGACCGCGGTCGTCGCCACGCTGACGGCGGCTGATCCGACGGTAGCGACCGTCGACACCGCGGCACTGCCCACCGCCATCACCATGCAACCGGCCAGTGACGTCGTGGCGCATGCGGCCGCCAGCGCCAGGACGGTGCGCTGCAGGGTGGCGGAATCTCCGCTATCGTTGCGCACGTTACGACGCAATCCGAGAAATCGATATGGCATGGACACTGCTGGCCCTGGCAGGGCTGTTCGAGGTGGTGTGGGCGATCGGGCTGAAGTACACCGAAGGTTTTACGCGGCTGGTGCCCAGCCTCATCACGCTGATCGGCATGGCCATCAGCGTGGTGCTGCTGGCGCTGGCGCTGCGGCATATCCCGGTCGGGACCGGCTATGCGGTCTGGACCGGGATTGGCGCGGTCGGCACCGCGATCCTCGGCATCATACTCTTCAATGAGCCCGCCACCGCGGCGCGGCTGGGCTGCATCGGCCTGATCGTGTGCGGGATTGCCGGGCTCAAGCTGGTGGGCAGCGCCTGAGGCCCGGCATGCGGCAGTCTTAGCGCAGCAGGCGGCGGCGCAGCAGCACCAGGCACACCACTAGCGCCACCACTGCATAGGCGCCCAGTACCGCCAGGTGCAGGCCGACATCCTCCGACGGACGGCCCAGCATCAGCGGCCGGATCAGCGCCACCGCATGCGCCAGCGGCAGTACCTTGGTGGCTGCCTGCACGCCTTCGGGCAACTGTTCCAGCGGGAAGAACACGCCCGACAGCAGCAGCATCGGCGTCATCACCAGGGTCTGGTAGAACATGAAGAAGTCGTAGCTGGGCGCCAGCGCGGTGACAATCATCGCCAGCGCGGCAAAGGCAATGCCGGCCAGCACGATCACCGGCAGCGCCAGCAGCGCGCCGGGCATCTGCGCATAGCCGAGCGCACCCGCCACCAGCATGATGGCCATCCCGGACAGCACCGCCTTGCTGGCAGCCCAGGCGATCTCGCCCAGCACCACGTCGCCCAGCGTCAGCGGGGCATGCATGATCGCCTCCCAGGTGCGCTGCACGTGCATGCGCGAGAACGCCGAATACATCGACTCGAAGCTGGCCGACATCATCACGCTGGACGCGGTGGTGCCGGCGGCCAGGAAGGCGATATACGACACGCCGTCGACCTGGCCCACCATCAGCCCCAGCCCGAGGCCGAGGCCGAACAGGTAGATCATCGGGTCGGCGAGGTTGCCGATCATCGACGGGATGGCCAGCTTCTTCCACACCATGTAGTTGCGGTACCAGACCATCATCCAGTTGCGCAGGTTGCGCGGCAGCAGCGGCTGCGGATAGCGCTGGCGCGGCGTCGCGGCGGCGTGGCCGCCGGCGGCCGCGGGGGCAGTGGTGGTATCCGCGCGGGGATCCTGTTCGCTCATGTCAGTCCCTCGGTTCAGTCCCGCATCTCGCGGCCGGTCAGCTTGAGGAACACGTCCTCCAGGTTGGCCGGGCGGTGCAGGTAGCGCACGCCGTTCCTGCCGCGCAGCGCCGCCAGCAGCGGGGCGGGCTCGCGCACATAGCAGAACAGCGTCTCGCCGCTCATTTCAGTACGTTGCGCCAGCGGCGTCAGGCTGCCGCGCAGCGTGTCCAGTTCATCGCCATAGACCTCGACCACGTCGCAGCCGATCTGGCTGTCGATCAGCTCGTGCGGCTTGCCTTCGGCAATCTTGCGCCCGCCGTCGATCACGCACAGGTAGTTGCACAGCCGCTCGGCCTCTTCCATGAAGTGCGTGGTCAGCAGGATGGTCTTGCCGCTGGCCATCAGCGACTTCAGGCGCTCCCAGATCAGGTGGCGCGCCTGCGGGTCCAGGCCGGTGGTGGGCTCGTCCATCACCAGCAGGTCGGGGTCATTGATCAGCGCGCGCGCCACGGTCAGGCGCCGGCGCATGCCGCCGGAGAGGTCACGCACCTGGGCATCGGCGCGGTTTTCCAGCCGGGCGAATTCCAGCAGCATCGGCACGCGCCGCTCGATCTCGGCCGACGACAGCCCGAAGTAGCGCCCGAAGATGCGCAGGTTCTCGATCACCGAGAAATCCGGGTCGAGGTTGTCGAACTGCGGCACCACGCCCACGCGCATGCGCGCTTGCGGGGCACGCTCGGGGATGGGCTCGCCGCACAGCGTGAGCGTGCCGGCCATGGGCGTGGTCAGGCCCAGCAGCAGGCGCAGCGTGGTGGTCTTACCGGCGCCGTTGGGGCCCAGCAGGCCGAAGCACTGGCCGCGAAATACCTGGAGATCGAGGTCGTCGACCACGACCGTGTCGCCGTATTGCTTGCGCACCTTGCGCAACTCTAGGATGGCAGTCAAGGCAGGGTCCGGTGTGGCGCCGCACGGGCGCAATATCCGCCATTATGCCGGTCATCGGCGCAACGCTCAGGTGGCGCAGTGCAGCAAAAGCCGCGGCCGCAAAGCGCAGCGGGGCTGGCCTGGCGCGCGGGCATAAAAAAAANAAAAAAACCCGCCAGCGGACTGGCGGTTTTTCTTGCCCGGCGGTACCAGGCGGCGAAGCGTACTGGATCAGTACATCTTCTTCGGCAGCATCTGCATGCGCAGGCGCTTGCGCAGACGTGCTTCGGCGGCCTTCTTCTTGCGCTTGCGCTCGGTCGTCGGCTTCTCGTAAGCGGTGCGGCTCTTGAGTTCAACGATCAGGCCAGTCTGCAGAATGGCGCGACGGAAACGCCGCATCGCAACTTCAACGGGCTCACCGGGTTTCAAGACGATCTTAGTCAATTCAGTCCTTTAGGGGATTGCCGCAAGGAGCGGCTGGTTCACACGGGGGGAAACTGCGGTCGCCGGAGCGACTGGTATTGCACGCCGGGCTAATGCCCTGGTGCGCCCCCGCGAACCTGAAAGATGTGGACGTTTCAGTCCGTGCAACCAGTGTCAGGGGTGATAGCGCCAGGTCCTATACAACTGGAGCCTGACAGTACCGGTTTCCATGAATGCTATACGCCCGTAACTATGGCATGTATACGACGGCACTGTCAAGAATGTAGTGCAATGCGCGCGCGGGGCGCAGCGATCGGAAATCGCCGCTAGTCGACTTTGGCGCACTTTATGCCGCCGCCTGCGTGGCACAATCTGGCTGCACTCGCGCCGCTGCGAGGCAAGAGTGCCCATCATGCCTGAGCCGCGCCAACCCGACGACCTTCGCCCAGACCCCGACCACTTGCTGCAGCGCATGCAGGCCGCCGGCGAACGCGCCGCGCGCGGGCGCCTGCGCATTTATTTCGGTGCTTCGGCCGGCGTCGGCAAGACCTTCGCCATGCTGGCCGCGGCGCGCGCGCTGCGCGAGCAGGGCGGCGACGTGGTGGTGGGCGTGGTCGAAACCCATGGCCGCGCCGAGACCGAGGCGCTGGCCGAAGGCATCGAGCGCGTGCCGCTGCGCCGCGTCGACTGCCGCGGCCGCACGCTGCAGGAATTCGATCTCGACGCCGCCCTGGCACGGCGCCCCGCGCTGATCCTGGTGGATGAGCTGGCGCACAGCAACGCGCCCGGCAGCCGCCACCCCAAGCGCTGGCAGGACATCGCCGAGCTGCTGTCGGCCGGCATCGATGTCTGGACCACGGTCAACGTCCAGCACCTGGACAGCCTGAACGAGGCGGTGGCCGGCATCACCGGCATCCGCGTGCGCGAGACCGTGCCCGACGCGGTCTTCGACGATGCCGGCGAGGTGGTGCTGGTCGACCTGCCCGCCGACGAACTGCTGCGCCGCCTGCGCGAAGGGCGCGTGTACGTGCCCGAGCAGGCCCGCCATGCCGTGCAGCATTTCTTCCGCAAGGGCAACCTGATTGCGCTGCGCGAACTGGCGCTGCGCCGCACCGCCGACCACGTCGACGACGACGTGCGCGCCTACCGGCAGGAAGCCTCGATCGAGCCGGTCTGGCGCACGCGAGAAGCGGTGCTGGCCTGCGTCGGCCACGGCAGCGATGCCGCGCAGGTGGTGCGCAGCGCGCGCCGGCTGGCCGGGCAGCTCGATTGCGACTGCCATGTGGTGACGGTGTCGGTACCGCGCCTGGCACCCGTGCCCGACGCCCAGCGCGAGCAGCTCGACCAGGCCATGCGGCTGGCCGAGGCGCTGGGCGCGCGTACCGAAACGCTGGCCAGCAGCGACATGGTGGCGGCGGTGGCCGGCTATGTGCGGCGGCACAACCTGACCAAGGTGTTGATCGGCCGCACGCCGGCGCGCTGGGCCGATGGCGGGGCTTCATTGCCCGGCCGCATGCACGCGCTGCTGGCGCCATGGCTGGGCGCGCGCGCGTGGCTGTTCGGGCGCACCAGTTTTGCCGATGCTCTGGCTGCGGCGTGTCCCGAGATCGACGTGATCCGCGTGGCGGCCGACAGCGTCCGGCAGGATACTCCCGGCGATGCGCCCATGCTGCCCGGCACCGAGCCGCCGCAGGAAGCAGCCCGGCCTGCGCAGTGGCCGGGCCTGCTGTGGGCGGTGGCCTGGTGCGCCGGCGCCACCGCGCTGTCGGCGCTGGCGCGGCCGTGGTTCGACCTGGTCAATATCGCCATGCTGTTCCTGCTGGCGGTGGCCGGCGTGGCGCTGCGCCACGGACGCACCGCAGGGGCGTTCGCCTCGCTGGTGGCGGTGGGGGCGTTTGATTTCTTCTTCGTGCCGCCGCAGCTGTCGTTTGCGGTCAGCGACGTGCAATACCTGGTGACCTTCCTGGTGATGCTGGCAGTCGGGCTGGTGATCGGCCAGCTGACGGCCGGACTGCGCGAGCAGGCCCAGGTAGCGGTGCAGCGCGAGACCGATGCGCGCACGCTGTACGAGCTGGCGCGCGAGCTGTCGGCGGCGCTGACCGACGCACAGATCGTCGGCATCGGCAGCCGCTTCCTGCGCGCGGCGTTCGATGCACGTGCCGCGTTTTTCCTGGTCGACGCGGACGGCCGGCTGCTGCCCGCGGCCACGGACCCCGAGGCCGGCGGCGCGGCGCAGAGCGATGCCGTCGACCACGTGCTGGCGCAATGGGTCTTCAACCACGGCCAGCCGGCCGGCACCGGCACCGACACGCTGCCTTCCGGCACGGTGCTGTACCTGCCGCTGAAGGCACCGATGCAGGTGCGCGGCGTGCTGGCGGTGGAGCCGCGCACCTGGCGCGCGTTTGTGCAGCCCGCGCTGCGGCGCCAGGTCGATGTCTTTGCCACGCTGATTGCGATTGCGATCGAGCGGCTGCACTATGTCGAGGTGGCGCAGCAGGCGCTGCTGACGATGGAGTCCGAGCGCCTGCGCAGCTCGCTGCTGGCCGCGGTGTCGCACGACCTGCGCACGCCGCTGACCAGCCTGATCGGCATGGCCGAGACCCTGCAGCGCGGCACGACGCCGCTGGCGCCGGAGGTGGCCGAGACCGTCGGCGCCATGCGCGACCAGGCGCGCCGCATGCACGCCATGGTGGCCAACCTGCTCGACATGGCGCGGCTGCAAAGCCGCAGCGTGGCGCTGCGCAAGGAATGGCAGTCGTTCGAAGAGCTGGCCGGCGCGGCGCTGGCGTCGCTGCGCGATGCGCTGGCGCGGCACCGCGTGGCGGTGGCCGACCTGTCGGCGCTGCCGCTGGTGGAATGCGATGGCGTGCTGATGGAGCGCGTGCTGTGCAACCTGCTGGAGAATGCGGCCAAGTACACCGCGCCGGGCACCGAGATCCGCGTGCGCGGCGAGCTCTCCGATGACGCCGTGCACCTGGTCGTCGAGGACGACGGCCCTGGCGTGCCCGCGGCGATGGCGCGGCAGGTGTTCGAGAAATTCACCCGCGGCGAGCGCGAGTCCGCCACCAGCGGGGTGGGCCTGGGGCTGGCCGTGTGCGAGGCCATCGTGCAGGCGCATGGCGGCAGCATCCGCGTCGAGCCAGTGCATGCGCAGGCGCAGGGCCAAGGCACCGGCGCGCGCTTCGTGGTCACGCTGCCGCGCGGCAACCCTCCGGTGCTGGAACCGGAAGCGGCCGGCTTGCCGGCCTGAACCCGACAACCTTTCAAGGATCCGACGCGTCATGCCATTCGAGTTTTCGCCCACGGTGCTGCTGGTGGAAGACGAGCCTCATATCCGCCGCTTCGTGCGCGCGGCGCTGCAGGACGAGGGCTGCACCGTGCACCAGGCCGAATCGCTGCAGCGCGGACTGATCGAGGCGGGCACGCGCCAGCCGGACCTGGTGATCCTGGACCTGGGGCTGCCCGATGGCGACGGCGTATCGATGATCGGCGACCTGCGCACCTGGACCGAAGTGCCGGTGCTGGTGCTGTCGGCGCGCACCGACGAGTCTGAGAAGATCCGCGCGCTCGACGCCGGCGCCGATGACTACCTGACCAAGCCCTTCGGCGTGGGCGAGCTGGTGGCGCGCCTGCGCGTGCTGCTGCGCCGCCATGTGCGTGCCGGCGCGCAGGGGCGGGCGCAGGTGGCCTTCGGCGAGATCGCCGTGGACCTAGCCAACCGTCAGGTCACGCGTGCGGGGGAGCCGGTGCACCTGACGCCGATCGAGTTCCGGCTGCTGGCGGTGCTGCTGGCGCATCGCGGCAAGGTCATGACCCACCGCGAACTGCTGCGCGAGGTGTGGGGGCCGTCGCATGCCGACAGCAGCCAGTACCTGCGCGTCTACATGGGCCACCTGCGGCACAAGCTGGAAGCCGACCCGGCCCGGCCTGCCTACCTGCTGACCGAGATCGGGGTGGGCTACCGCTTCACCGGCTGATCGCCGGATTCGCTCCCAAGACACACTTTGCCGATCACGCACCGCGTGAGGCTGGCGCTCGCCCTTGCGCCCACTCCCGGTAAACCCGTAACGACGTCGAAATCGTTTGACGGATAAATTCAACGGGATAAACTGTTATTCATGAATATGAATTCAGGCAGGAGCGCCGCATGCAGGACCAACCCGTCTATTTCATCTCGACCGACGACGTCGAGGGTTACCACCCCGCCAACCATGTCGGCACCCTCAACCGCCGGCTGATCGGGCCCGAGACCGTGGGATCGCGGCACCTGGAAGTGATCCACGGCACCATCGAGAAGGGCAAGGGCGCGCTGCCGCATGCGCATCCCGGCATCGAGCAGGTCTGCTACGTGCTGGAAGGCCGCGCCGTGGCCGAGGTCGGCGGCCAGCGCAAGGAACTGGGCCCGGGCGACTGCTGCTTCTTCCCGCCGGACCAGATGCATGTGTTCACCGTGGTCAGCGACGAGCCGGCCAAAATTCTGGTGATCTATTCCCCGCCATACGAGGAATCCCCCGAGCGCGTGATACGGCCCGCATAAGACGCGGCTGGTCACGGCAAGGGATTGAGCAACTACAGGAGACAACCACCGTGAAGTCCTTCAGGAACGCCTTTGCCAGCCTGGTGCTCGGGTGCACCGCGGCGCTGGCCGCCACCCCGGCGCTGTCGGCCGATGAATTCCCGTCCAGGCCGCTGCGCCTGGTGGTGCCGTTCGCTGCCGGCAGCGGCACCGATGCCGTGGCCCGCCTGACCGCCAAGTACCTGGGCGAGGCGCTGCAGCAGCCGGTGGTGGTGGACAACAAGCCCGGCGCCAACGGCACCATCGCCGCCGAGTTCGTGGCCAAGGCCCCGGCCGATGGCTACACGCTGTTCATGACCACCAACACCACGCATTCGGCCAACCCGTCGCTGATGAAGCAGCTGCGCTATGACCCGGTCAAGGATTTCACGCCGGTCTCGCGCATGGGCAACCTGCCGTTCATGCTGGTGGTCAACCCGGCGCTGCCGGTGAAGACGCTGCGTGAGTTCATCGACTATGCCAAGGCGCATCCGGGCCTGAGCTATGCCAGCGGCAACAGCACCGGCATCGTCTCGGGCGCCACGCTGTCGAAGATGGCCGGGCTGAACATGCTGCACGTGCCATACAAGAGCACGCCGCCGGCGATGACCGATGTGATGGGCGGCCAGGTGCAGGCGATGTTCGTCGACTTTGCCGCGGGCATCGCCAACGTGCGCGCCGGCAAGCTGCGTGCGCTGGCGGTGACCACCGCGCAGCGCAGCGCGCTGCTGCCCGACCTGCCGCCGCTGGCAAGCGTGCCGGAGCTGAAGGGTTTCGACGTGACCTCATGGAACGGCGTGTTCGCGCCGGCCGGGGTGCCGGCGCCGGTGGTGCAGCGGCTCAATCGTGAGCTGGTTGCCATCGCCACCAGCAAGCAGCATGCGCCGCAATTCCACGCGCTGGGCTTCGAGCCGTTCGGCAGCACGCCGGCCGAGCTCAGCCAGTTTGTCGTGGCCGAGCTGCAGAAGTGGTCGCGGCTGGTGAAGGACGCAGGCATCCAGCCGGAATAGGCGACGAACCGGCAACGAACAAGACAACGACATCAGGCAGGTAACGCTATGAATTTCGATCTCTCCGAAGAACAGGCATCCATCGTCGAGGCCGTGCAGCAGGTCTGCACGCAGTTCGACATGGAATACTGGGACCGCCTGGACAAGTCCGGCACCTATCCGCACGAGTTCTACAAGACGCTGTGCGAAGGCGGCTGGCTGGGCGTGGCGATGCCCGAGGCCTTCGGCGGCGCGGGCCTGGGCATCCTGGAAGCGGCGCTGGTGATGCAGACCATCTCGCAGTCGGGCGCGGGCATGACCGGCGCTTCGGCGGTGCATATGAATGTGTTCGGCCTGAACCCGGTGGTGGTGTTCGGTACTGACGAGCAGAAGGGCCGCTTCCTGCCGCCGCTGATCGCCGGCCAGGAGAAGGCCTGTTTCGGCGTGACCGAACCCGACGCGGGGCTGGACACCACCAAGCTCAAGACCTTTGCGCGCAAGGTGCCGGGCGGCTATTCGGTGAGCGGGCGCAAGATCTGGATCTCGACCGCGCAGGTGGCCGACCGCATGCTGCTGCTGGCGCGCACCACGCCGCTGGAGGCGGTGAAGAGGTCGACCGAAGGGCTGTCGCTGTTCTACACCAGGGTCGACCGCAGCAAGATCGAGATTCGCGAGATCGACAAGATGGGCCGCGCCGCCGTCGATACCAACATGCTGTTTATCGACGACCTCTTCATCCCGGAGGAAGACCGCATCGGCGAAGAGGGCAGGGGCTTCGAATACATCCTGCACGGCCTGAACCCGGAGCGCATCCTGATCGCCGCCGAGGCCATCGGCCTGGGCCGCGCGGCGCTGGCCATCGCCACGCAGTACGCCAAGGAGCGCGTGGTGTTCGGCCGCCCCATCGGCATGAACCAGGGCGTTCAGCATCCGCTGGCGCAGGCCTGGATGCAGCTGGAATCGGCCAACCTGATGATGCTCAAGGCCGCCGCGCGCTATGACGCCGGCCAGTCCTGCGGCGCCGAGGCCAACACGGCGAAGTACCTCGCCGCCGAGGCCGGCCATAACGCGTGCCAGACCGCGATCCTGACGCTGGGCGGCATGGGCTACTCGCGCGAGTACCGCGTCGAGCGGCTGCTGCGCGAGTCCTATATCCCGCGCATCGCGCCAGTCAGCCCGCAGCTCATCATGTGCTTTATCGCCGAGCGCGTGCTGGGTTTGCCCAAGTCGTACTGAGCGGGAGCGACGATGCAAGCAGAGCAAGCGCAGGCGAGCGCGGCCACCGGGCCGCTGGCAGGCATCCGCGTGATCGACATGACCTCGGTCGCGATGGGGCCGTATGCCACGCAGATCCTCGGCGACATGGGCGCCGAAGTCATCAAGGTCGAGCCGCCCGCCGGCGATGTGTTCCGCCACGCCGAGCCGGCGCGGCACGCGGCCATGGGCGCCAGCTTCCTGAACCTGAACCGCAACAAGCAGTTCTTGGTGCTGGACGTGAAGCAGCCCGACGACCTCGCCGCGCTGAAAGCCCTGATTGCCACGGCCGATGTCTTTGTCTCCAACGTGCGGCCGCAGTCGCTGCGCAAGCTTGGGCTGGACTATGCGTCGCTGCGCGCGGACCATCCGCGGCTGATCTACTGCGGCGCCTACGGCTATTCGGAGGAGGGTCCCTACGCGGGCGCGCCGGCATTCGACGACATCATCCAGGCGCGCAGCGGCATGGCGCAATTCCAGGGTGCGAACTCGAACGAAGGTCCGCAGTATGTCAACACCATCCTTGCCGACAAGGTGGCCGGGCTGACCGTGGCCTATGCGATCCCGATGGCGCTGTACGAGCGCGAGCGCTCCGGCCAGGGCCAGGCCATCGAGGTGCCGATGTTCGAGACGCTGGTGTCCTTCCTCGCCACCGAGCAATTGGCCGGGCAGACCTTCATCCCGCCGCTCGGGCCGGCCGGCTATCCGCGCGTGATGTCGGCGCACCGCAAGCCCTATCGCACGCGCGACGGCCATATTGCGCTGCTGCCCTATACCAGCGCCCAATGGTTGCGTTTTTTCGATGTGTCAGGCCATGCGGAACTGGCGCACGATCGGCGCTATGCCACCCCGGCCGCGCGCAGCGCCAATATCGACGCGCTCTACGCCACGCTGGCCGAGATCGTCGCGCAACGCACCACGGCCGAATGGCTGGACCTGCTGCGCGACGCCGATATCCCGCACAGCGAAGTGCCGCATTTCGACAGCCTGGCCGACGACCCGCACCTGCGCGCCACCGGCATGATGTTCGAATACGAACATCCCAGCGAAGGCCGCCTGCGCGGGGTCGGCATCCCGACGCGCTTCTCGCGCACGCCCGGCAATATCCGCAGCTGGCCGCAGGCGTTGCCCGGGCCAGGCGGCGCGGAGGGCGGCTGACGCGCCTTGCCGGCCGACTCCGCCGCGTACAATCCCGGCCAACAGATACTGAAGTCGAGGAAGCCTACGATGGCAGAAAACGAAGCAGCGGAGAAATCCGGTTACGCCAGCGTCAAGACGGCGCTGCGCGTGATCGAGATCATGGAGATCTATGCGCGCGAAGGGCGCTCGCTGACGCTGACCGAGCTGGCCAGGCTGCTGGGTGCGCCGATGTCGAGCTGCCTGGGGCTGATCCGCACGCTGGCCTCGCTGGGCTACCTGTACGAGACCGGACGCCGCCAGGGCTACTACCCGACGCGCCGGCTGCTCGATATCGCCCAGCGCATCGCGCGCAACGACCCGCTCCTGGAGCGCGTGCAGCCGGTGCTGGAATCGCTGCGCGACACCACCGGCGAGACCGTGATCTTCGGCAAGCTGCAGGACGACGGGCGCGTGCTGTATCTGGAGGCGCGCGAATCAGCCAACCCGGTGCGCTATATCGCCGCGCCGGGCGAGTTGCGCGATGCGCATGTCAATTCGATCGGCCGCGCGATCCTGGGCGCAATGACGGCCAGCGCGCGCGGCGAACTGCTCTCGGGCCTGTCGTTCGCCGCGCGCACGCCGCGCACCATCGGTTCGGCGCAGGAGTTGGAAGCGATGATGCAGGCCTGGCAGAAGCAGGGTTGGTATCCGAATTTCGGTGAGTCGTTCCCGGACCTGGGGGCTATCGCCGTGCCGGTAACGATGGGTGGCGTGACCTATGGCCTGTCGGTGGCGGGGCCGCTGCATCGGGTCGAGATCAATGCTGAGGCCATCGTTGCGGCACTGAAGGTTGCCAGCGCTTCGCTGCAGGAATGATGTAGAAGTAGGGAGGGCGTTGCGGCAGCCGGTCTGCCGTGACGCGTTGCGCCGAAGCCCAAAACGAAAAAGCCCGGTGCGTTTGCACCGGGCTTCCGTATCGGTTGGCTCCCCGACCTGGGCTCGAACCAGGGACCTGCGGATTAACAGTCCGTCGCTCTACCGACTGAGCTATCGGGGAACAGCTGAGAAAGAAATTATAGCCAGTTTCTCTTTTCTTCGTCAACACCTTTTCGACATTTTGTTCTTGTCAGAAGGTGTCTGGAAGCTTCCGGCTTGCTGCCTGCCGTACGGTGCGAAGGGCATCTCTGCTGGCTTCGTGCCGTCGTGTCGAACAGCGAGGCCGCATTATAGCTACGGTTTCTGGTTTGTGCCAGAAAAAAACCGCCTCGCGGCGGTTTTTTTCTGCGGCACTCGCCCGGCTCAGTCGAACACCGGCGAATCCACGCCGAGGATCTTGTGCAGCTTCGGCGAGGTGGTGGTGTACTGCATGTGGATTTTCTTCTCGGGGAAGATATACGGCGCGGCACCGAACGCGGCCAGCGCGGCCTCGTGGAAGCCCGACAGGATCAGCTTCTTCTTGCCGGGGTAGGTGTTGATGTCGCCCACCGCGAAGATGCCCGGGATATTGGTCTCGAACTTCTCGGTGTCCACCTTGATCTGCTTGCGCTCCAGGTCCAGGCCCCACTCGGCGATCGGGCCCAGCTTGGGCGACAGGCCGAAGAACACCAGCAGGTCATCCACCGGCATGCGGCGGGTCACGCCGTCGGCGCCGGTCACCTTGATCTCGGTGAGCACGCCGTCCTTCTCTTCATAGCCGCCAACCTGGCCGACCAGGAACTGCATTTCCATCTGCTCGCACAGTTCCTTCATCTTGGCGACCGAGGCGGGCGCGGCGCGGAAGCCGTCGCGGCGGTGGATCATCACCACCGACTCGGCCTTGCCGACCAGGTCCAGCGTCCAGTCCAGCGCCGAGTCACCGCCGCCGATGATCACCAGGTTGCGGCCATGGAAGCGGCTCGGGTCCTTGACGCGGTAGAACAGCTGTTTGCCGTCGAACTTGTCGATGCCCTCGACCTTCAGCGTGCGCGGCTGGAATGAACCCACGCCGGCGGCGATAAAGATGGTCTTGGTGATGAAGCGGGTTCCGAGCGAGGTCTCGACGAAGAAGCGGCCGTCTTCGCGGCGCTCCACGACGGCGACCTCCTGGCCCAGGTGGAAGGTGGGCTCGAACGGCTCGATCTGCTTGAGCAGGTTGTCGGTCAGCTCCTGGCCGGTGCAGATGGGCACCGCCGGGATGTCGTAGATGGGCTTGTCCGGATAGAGCTCCACGCACTGGCCGCCGACCACCTTCAGGGAATCGATGACATGTGCCTTGATTTCGAGCAGGCCCAGTTCAAAGACCTGGAACAGGCCCACCGGGCCGGCACCGACGATCAGCGCATCGATTTCCTGCGGCTGGCCGCCTGCGGAGCTGTCGCCGTCGACCTGCTTGGTCGTGTCGGCGACGGGATTTGGAATGCTCAAGTCCATATTCGTCCTGATACGTTTGCGTGGGCCGCTTGTGCCCGGTGTTGCGGAAAGCGCGTGGGGACGGCTTTCTTGTTCTGTCAGCGCTGCAGGTACTGCAGCTTGTCAGTGGCGTCCTTCCATTCCTCGGCCTCGGCCAGCGGGGCCTTGGTCTTGGTGATGGAGGGCCAGTTGCGGGCCAGCTCGGCGTTCAGGTCGATGAACTGCTGCTGGTCGCCCGGCACGTCTTCCTCGGCGTAAATGGCGTTCACCGGGCATTCGGCCACGCACACGGCGCAGTCGATGCACTCATCCGGGTCGATGGCCAGGAAGTTGGGGCCTTCGCGGAAACAATCGACCGGACACACGTCAACGCAGTCTGTGTAGCGGCAACGGATGCAGGATTCGGTGACAACGTGAGTCATTTCGGTTCCAGGAAAACAGGTCGGCTTTTAATGGGAAACAGTGGGGCCGCTTCTTGCCGGCGGACGCGCCGCATCTACCGCATGGTGCCGCATGGCAGCATGGGCTGGACGAGCGCCGGCCGAGGCCTTTCGGAAAGCGATATTGTAGCCGAGGCTTCTGGCAAGAATAGCGGGTCTATATAGCCGGATCAGATAGTTTTCTTATTTCTTTATGTACTTTTGATTAAACACATGGCGGCCTGCTGGCATGTCGGCCCGCCAGCGGGCATGATGAGGCCGCCAGCAGTCACTTGCATCCGTGCCGGGAGACCCGTATGCCACGCCAGCCTTGCCTTGCCAGCCTGTGGCGCCATGTCGCGATGCGCCGGACCGTCGCACCCCTTGCGGTGCTGCTGACGGCATTTCTGGCGCCGGTCGGGTCGCTTGCCGCCCAGACCCTGGTCCAGTCGCCGGGCATGGCCGACAGCGTGGTATCGCGCCTGGTGGCGTGGCGCGCGCGCACTGACGCGCCGGTCGTGCTGCCGGCGCTGACCGCGTTCGACTGGGACCACTTCAGCGTGACCGATTCGCCCGCGGGCGACGCCATCGCCCATTGCGGCCGGGCCGGCCTGATGCCGTGCGGGCCGCAGTTGCAGCCGCAGCCGGGCGACCGGGTGCAGGTGCTGCGCTTCGAGCGCGCCGGGGCGCAGGTCTACACCGAGCGCATCATGGCCGGCGACGGCGCCTTTGCCGAGCCGCTGCCGCAGCGGGTGCCACGCGCCGCCGCCACGCTGGTGTCATGCCCCGGGACCGACGGCCGCCAGCTGTGGTGCCTGCAGGGCAAGGCCAAGGGCAGGGAGGCGCCGCGGCAGCCACAGCCCTTCCTCGATGGTGGTTGAGCGGCAAGAGTGGCCGGGTGCGGCCAGACTTCGGTTAGCATGACGTACTGACCCGGCATCGCCGTCTGCCTCGCTATGATCATCCCGTCCCTGCTCGACACCGACCTGTACAAATTCACGATGATGCAGGTGGTGCTGCATCAGTTCCCGCAGGCGCAAGTGGAATACCGCTTCAAGTGCCGCAACGCGGGCGTCGACCTGACGCCCTATATCGATGAGATCCGCGCCGATCTGGCACACCTGTGCCAGCTGCGCTTCACCGACGACGAGCTCGCCTACCTGCGCGGCCTGCGCTTTATCAAGAGCGATTTCGTCGACTTCCTCGGCCTGTTCCACCTGAACGAGAAATATGTCTCGGTGCGGCCGTCCCCGCAGGGCAACGGCGAGATCGAGATCTCGATCATCGGCCCGTGGCTGCATACCATCCTGTTCGAAGTGCCGGTCCTGGCGATCGTCAACGAGGTCTATTTCCGCCGCACCCAGCCCAGGCCCGACCTGGCCGAAGGCCGCCGCCGGCTGGACCACAAGCTGGCCTTGCTGAAGACGCCCGAACTGGCCGATTGCGTGATCGCCGACTACGGCACGCGCCGGCGCTTTTCGCGCGAATGGCAGGAAGAGGTGCTGCTGACCATGCGGCGCCTGCTCGGGCCGCAGCTCGCCGGCACCAGCAACGTCCATTTTGCCCGCCTGCACAATATGGTGCCGCTGGGAACGATGGCGCATGAATACCTGCAGGCCTGCCAGGCACTGGGCCCGCGGCTGCGCGATTCGCAGGTGTACGCGCTGGAGCGCTGGGCGCGCGAATACCGCGGCGACCTGGGCATCGCGCTGTCGGATACCTACGGCTTCGATGCCTTCCTGCGCGACTTCGACCTGTATTTCTGCAAGCTCTTCGACGGCGTGCGCCATGATTCCGGCGATCCGATGCTGTGGGGCGAGCGCATGGTCGCCCACTATGCCGCCAACCGCGTCGACCCGCGCACCAAGACGCTGATCTTCAGCGACAGCCTCGACATCCCGCGCGTGATCGAGCTGTACCAGCGCTTCCATGGCCGCTGCCGGCTGGCCTTTGGCGTCGGCACCAACCTGACCAACGACCTCGGCTATACCCCGCTGCAGATCGTGATCAAGATGGTGCGCTGCAACGGGCAGCCGGTGGCCAAGCTGTCGGACACGCCGGAAAAGACCATGTGCGACGATCCCGGCTACCTGTCCTACCTGCGCCAGGTGTACTCGGTTCAGCCCGCGGCTTAGCAAAATTCAACGCCTTGCGCCGGCCATCGCATGCTCTGCACGCGGCGGGCGCCACTATAATCGGCGCATCGCGCGTTCGCCGCGCTTTGCGCTCCCCCAGCCAGGCCTTATGGAAACCAACGACGCCCGCGACCGCATCTTTGCCCGCATCCGTGCTGCCCAGGGCAGGCCGACCCGGCCGAGCGCGGGCGAGCGCGAGGCCGTGGCCGACTACCTGTCGCGCCACCCGCAGGGCCCGCGCCCGGCGGTGGCGGCCGACCTGGCGGAGGCCTTCCTGGCGCAGGCGCAGCGCATGGCCTCGACCGTGGACCGCGTGGCGACGATGGACGAGGTGCCCGCCGCCACCGCGCGCTTCCTCGACAGCCTGAACCTGGTCCACCGTGCCGTGGCGTGGGATGCGCTGGGCCCGCTGCCATGGCAGGCCGCGGGGCTGGCGGTGGAATGCCGCCCGCCGCTGCGCGAGGTCGAGGCCGACCGTGATCATGGCGACCTGGTCGGAATCACCGGCTGCTTCTGCGCGATTGCCGAGACCGGCTCGCTGATGCTGCTGTCGGGCCCGGCCACCTTTGCCTCGGCCGCACTGCTGCCCGAGACCCATGTGGCGGTGGTGCCGCGCTCGCGCATCGTCGCCGGCCTGGAAGACGCCTTTGCGCTGGTGCGCAGCGAGCGCGGCGAACTGCCGCGCGCCACCAATATCATCAGCGGGCCTTCGCGCACGGGCGATATCGAGCAGACCATCGTGCTCGGCGCCCATGGCCCGTACCGCGTGCATGTGATCCTGGTCGACGAGGCCTGAACCCGGGGCTTTTGCAGCACTGCAGGCCCCGGCCCAAGAGGTGCTTGAATTACACTTGCAGGCTTGCCTGCGTGCCGCGGCTTCGTGCCGGCGGTGCGCCAATGAATGCTGCATTCCCGAGGAGATCCTGCCTGATGCGACGTGCCTCCGTGCTGTTGCCGCTGCTGGCCGTG
Organism: Cupriavidus sp. SK-4; assembly: GCF_000611125.1. Taxonomy (NCBI): domain Bacteria; kingdom Pseudomonadati; phylum Pseudomonadota; class Betaproteobacteria; order Burkholderiales; family Burkholderiaceae; genus Cupriavidus; species Cupriavidus sp. SK-4. The sequence goes on along the minus strand of NZ_JFJW01000055.1, from coordinate 153,642 downwards.
CTGGCCGCATTTCCCGCCGTCGGCCAAGCCGCGGACCTTGACGGGGCGTCGCTGTCCCCGCTGTGGGGGCTGCCGTTCGCCGGCATCCTGCTGTCGATCGCGGTGTGGCCGCTGGTTGCGCCCAGGTTTTGGCACCATCACTACGGCAAGATCGCCGCGGGCTGGGGGCTGCTGTTCCTGCTGCCGTTCGCGGCAGCGTTCGGCACGCATGCGGCCGCGGCCAGCGCGGTGCACGCGCTGCTGGCGGAGTACATCCCGTTCATCGTGCTGATTGCCTCGCTGTATATCGTGGCCGGCGGCATCTGCGTGCGCGGCAACCTGCACGGCACGCCCAGGCTCAACACCGGCATCCTGGCGCTGGGCACGCTGCTGGCCAGCTTCATGGGCACCACCGGCGCGGCCATGCTGCTGATCCGGCCGCTGCTGCGCGCCAATGACAACCGCCGCCACGTGGCGCACGTGGTGGTGTTCTTTATCTTCCTGGTGGCCAATGCCGGCGGCTCGCTGACGCCGCTGGGCGATCCGCCGCTGTTCCTGGGCTTCCTGAAAGGCGTGGACTTCTTCTGGACCATGCGCAACATCTTCCCGGAGACGGTCTTTATCTGCGTGGTGCTGCTGGTGCTGTTCTACCTGGTCGACCGTCACTACTACCAGAACAAGGAAGAGGAACTGCCGCCGCGCAGCGACCCCACCCCGGACTCGGGCGGCATCGCCATCGAGGGCAAGTTCAACTTCGTGCTGCTGCTGGCGGTGATCGGCCTGGTGCTGATGAGCGGGCTGTGGCAGCCGGGCATCTCGTTCGACATCCTGGGCACCGAGGTGCCGCTGCAGGCAGCGGTGCGCGATGCGCTGCTGGTGGTGGTGGCGGTAGTGTCGCTGCTGGTGACGCCGCAGACGGCGCGCGCCGGCAATGAATTCAACTGGGAGCCGATCCTGGAAGTCGGCAAGCTCTTTGCCGGCATCTTCCTGACCATCATTCCCGTCATCGCCATGCTCAAGGCCGGCACCGACGGCGCCTTTTCCGGCGTGATCCGCGCGGTCAGCGACAGCAACGGCCAGCCGGTCGACGGCATGTACTTCTGGGCCACCGGCCTGCTGTCCTCGTTCCTGGACAATGCGCCGACCTACCTGGTGTTCTTCAATACCGCCGGTGGCGACGCGGCCACGCTGATGACGCGCGATGCCTCGACACTGGCCGCGATCTCGGCCGGGGCCGTGTTCATGGGCGCCAATACCTATATCGGCAATGCCCCCAACCTGATGGTCAAGGCCATTGCCGAGAACCGCGGCGTGCGCATGCCGAGCTTCTTCGGCTACATGCTGTACTCGGGCATCTTCCTGATGCCGCTGTTCGTCATCATGACCTTCCTCTTCTTCCACGTGTGATGCCATGAAGCCGTCTGTCCTTGTCACCCGCGCCATCTATCCCGAAGTCATCGCGCACCTGGCGCAGTACTTCGATGTCGACGACAACCAGCAGGACGCGGTGCTGGACGCCGCCGCGCTGAAGGCGCGCCTGGCGGGCAAGGCCGGCGTGCTGGCCAACGCCGCCGACCGCATCGACGGCGACGTGGTCGCCGGGCTGCCGGCGCTGCGCGCGGTGTGCAACATGGCGGTCGGCTACAACAACCTGGACGTGCCGGCGCTGACGGCCGCCGGCATCGTCGCCACCAATACGCCGGACGTGCTGACAGAGACCACCGCCGACTTCGGCTGGGCCCTGCTGATGGCCACCGCGCGCCGCGTGACCGAGGCCGAGCACTACCTGCGCGCCGGCAAGTGGCAGCGCTGGAGCTACGACATGCTGGTCGGCATGGACCTGTACGGCAGCACGCTCGGCATCCTGGGCATGGGCCGCATCGGCCAGGCGCTGGCGCGCCGTGCGAGCGGGTTTGGCATGAGCGTGCTGTACCACAACCGCAGCCAGCTGCCGGCGGACACCGAGGGCGCGCTCAACGCGCGCTATGTCAGCAAGGAAGACCTGCTGCGCCAGTCTGATCACCTGCTGCTGGTGCTGCCCTATGGCCCGCAGAGCCACCATGCCATCGGCGCCGCCGAGCTGGCACTGATGAAGCCGACCGCGACGCTGGTGAACCTGGCGCGCGGCGGCATCGTCGACGATGCCGCGCTGGCGCAGGCGCTGCGCGACAAGCGCATCTTCGGCGCCGGCCTGGATGTGTTCGAGGGCGAGCCCAGCGTCCATCCGGACCTGCTGACGGTGCCCAACGTCGTGCTCACGCCGCATATCGCCAGCGCCTCCGAGAAGACCCGCCGTGCGATGGCGATGCTGGCCGCCGACAACCTGATCGCCGCGCTCGACCAGGGCCCGCAGGCCGGCCATCCGCCCACCGTGATCAACCCCGACGTCATGTCGCGGCGCCGCTAAGCCCGCCATCCACCTGTTTCCTGCTGCATGACCCTGATTCCGTTCCTGACGCTGGCCGTGGCGCTGCTCGCGGTCGTCCTGCTGGTAATCGTCCTGCTGCGCCAGCAGGCTGCCTCGCCGGGGGCCGAGCTTGGCCGGCAACTGGCCGACATGCGCGCGGAAAGCGCGCGCGGCATGGAGCGGCTGGAGCGCGAGGTGCGCACCGAAGTGGCCGGGGCTGCGCGCGGCAACCGCGACGAGTCGGCGCAGCAGATGCTGCGCTTCCAGCAGGCGCTGTCGTCGCAGCTGACGGGCATCGCCACGCTGCAGAACAACCAGATCGACACCTTCGCGCAGCAACTGGCCAAGCTGACCGAGACCAACACCCAGCAGCTCGAGCAGGTGCGCCAGCACATGATGCTGCAGGGCCAGCAGGCGCGCGACGAGCAGGCCGGCACGCTGCGCCGCTTTGGCGACGGGCTACAGCAGCAGCTGGCGCAGATGTCCGAAGCCAACGAGCGGCGCCTGGCCGAAGTGCGCGCCACACTGGAGAAGAAGCTGCAGGACATCGAGGCCAATAACGCCGCCAAGCTGGAGGAAATGCGCCGCACCGTCGACGAGAAGCTGCACGCCACGCTGGAGCAGCGCCTGGGCGAATCCTTCCGGCTGGTGTCGGACCGGCTCGAGCAGGTGCACCGCGGCCTGGGCGAGATGCAGGTGCTGGCGCAGGGCGTGGGCGACCTGAAGAAGGTGCTGACCAATGTGAAGTCGCGCGGCACCTGGGGCGAAGTCCAGCTGGAAATGCTGCTGGAGCAGATGCTGACGCCGGAGCAGTACGGCAAGAATGTCGAGACCGTGCGCAACTCGGGCGCGCGGGTGGAGTTTGCGATCCGGCTGCCGGGCAAGGCGGCGGGTGGCGACAATGCGCCGGTCTGGCTGCCGGTCGACGCCAAGTTTCCCAAGGAACAGTACGAGCGCCTGGTGGACGCGCAGGAGCGGGGCGACCCGGATGGCGTGCTCGCTTTTGGCCGCGAACTGGAAGTGGCGCTGCGGCGCGAGGCCCAGACCATCGCCGAGAAATACCTGTCGCCGCCGCAGACCACGGATTTCGCCATCCTGTTCCTGCCGACCGAGGGTTTGTACGCCGAGGTGCTGCGGCGCCCGGGCCTGACCGACCTGCTGCAGCGCGACTACCGCGTGACCGTGGCCGGTCCGACCACGCTGACCGCGCTGCTGAACAGCCTGCAGATGGGCTTCCGCACGCTGGCGCTGGAAAAGCGCTCAAGCGAGGTGTGGGAGGTGCTGGGCGCGGTCAAGACCGAGTTCGGCAAGTTCGGCGACGTGCTGGCCAAAACGCGCGATACACTGGAACGCGCCGCGCGCAATATCGAGCAGGCCGAAGTGCGCACGCGCCAGATGGCGCGCAAGCTGCGCACGGTGGAAGCGCTGCCGGGCGAGGCCGCGCAGCAGGTGCTTGGCCTTAATGCAGCAGAGGCGGCGGACGCGCCGGAGGCCGCCGAAGACAACGGCGGCTGAACGCGGCAGGGGAGGGTCAGGGCAGCTCCCGCAGGGGCCTGCCGGATTGCTGCCGGCCCGGGCGCCGGCTGAGCGGCTCAGCGCTCGTCTTCGGGCGCCAGTTCGCGCACGTGGACTTCAATGCCGCCGAAGCGGGCGGCCACCCAGTTGTAGGCCTTGCAGGCCAGCCACAGCAGGCCGAAGCCGATCAGCGCATTCAGGATGATTGCGCTGAAGACCGTGATGGCGGGCAGGTCACCGTAGCGGACGAAGGTGACAAACAGGCCCAGCGACACGATCGGCAGCGAGAAGCACAGGTAGACCAGCACCAGCGCGCGGGCGGTCTTGACGGGGTGGAGGTAGGCGATCTCCTGATTCATGACGGGGGATACTCGAATGGTTCTGAATCGTGCGCCAAGTGTAGCGATTGGCCGATGCCAAGCATAGCCCGCAGTCGGCGGGGGCAGGCGAAAGCCCCGTGCCGGCAGTGCTACGGCCGCAAATGTGCGGCGCAAAAACGACACATTGCTACCGGCGTGTGGCAAGCGCTTGCGAGCAGCGCCTGCCGGTCTCGGCTAGACCAGTCCGTCGAACAGCATCACCTCGACCGCATCGCCGGCCTTGACCGAGCCCTGTTCGTGGCCGAGCACGATAAAGCAGTTGGCCTCGCTCATCGAGCGCAGCACGCCCGAGCCCTGCTGGCCGGTGATGCGCACTTCCCACTGGCCGTCGCCGGCGCGCGCCAGGATGCCGCGCTGGTACTCGGTGCGGCCGGGCTTCTTGCGGATGGCTTGCGCGCTGCGCACGCGCAGCAGCGGCAGCGGTGCCACGCTGGCGCCCATCAGCCGCTGCAGCGCGGCGCGCACGAAGTGGTAGAAGGTGACCATCACCGCCACCGGGTTGCCCGGCAGTCCGAACAGCAGCGCGTCGCGGCCGTTGGAATTGATGCGGCCGAAGGCCATCGGCCGGCCCGGGCGCATCGCAATCTTCCAGAACGTGACATCGCCCAGGCGCGCCATGATCTGCTTGGTGTAGTCGGCCTCGCCGACCGAGACCCCGCCGGAGGTGATGACCGCGTCGGCGGTCTCGCAGGCGGTGCGGAAGGCGGCTTCGAGCGCCTCGGGGTCGTCGCGCACCACGCCCATGTCGAGCAGGTCGACGTTCATCCGGCGCAGCATGCCGTGCAGCGTGTAGCGGTTGGAGTCGTAGACGCAGCCGGGATCGAGCGGCTCGCCGATCGAGCGCAACTCGTCGCCGGTGGAGAAAAACGCCACGCGCAGGCGCTGGCGCACGCGCACCTCGGCCACGCCCAGCGAGGCCAGCAGGCCCAGGTCGGCCGGCTGGAGGATGCGCCCGGCCTGCAGCGCGGCCTGGCCGCGCGCCAGGTCTTCGCCGCGCAGGCGCCGGTTGTCGCCGGTGCGAACGCAGTCGGCGGCAAAGCGGATGCGCGCGCCGTCGTCCACGGCTTCCACGAATTCCTGCGGCACCACGGTGTCGCAGCCGGCCGGCATCACTGCGCCGGTCATGATGCGCACCGCCTGCGCCGCCGTGGGCGCCAGCGCGCCGGCACCGCCGGCGAAGGCCCTGCCGATGACTTCCAGCTCGACCGTGGCGGTCTGCGCGGCAGCGAGCGCGGCACCCTGGAAGGCATAGCCGTCCATTGCCGAGTTGTCATGCGCCGGCACGTCGATGGCCGAGACGATGTCTTCGGCCAGCACGCGGTCCAGGGCGCTGCGGATCGGCAACTGCTCGACGCCGCGCACCGGCTCGACCACCTCGCCGATGATGCGGTTGGCCTGGTCCACCGGCAGGGCGGTGGGGTCGTAGTCGGAAAGGCAGGAGATGACGGATTGCAGGGTGGGCATGTTGGCTCAGCGCGTTTCGTGCGTGCGCAGTTCGTCCAGGGTGTTGATATTGGCAAAGGCCGCGGCGTCGTCGAACAGCACTTCGGCCAGCCGCTGCGAAGCGGCCCAGGTTTCGATCTTGCGCCCGCCGCCGGAAAGATAAGCCACCAGGCTGTCCAGCGCACTGACCGGCATCAGGCAGAACACAGGTTGGGTCTGGCGCCGGCCGTCCTGGTCCAGCGTGACGGGGATTGCCAGGTCCGCGCCTTCGGCCTCGATTGCCTGCGCCAGGCGTGCCACCAGGTCGGTCGGCAGGAACGGCGAATCGCAGGGCGCGGTCACCATCCACGGCGTGGCGCATTGCTCCAGGCCGGCCAGCATCCCCGCCAGCGGGCCGGCGAAGTCGGGCACGGAATCGGTGTAGACCGGCACGCCGAAGGACTCATAGGCGGCCAGGTTGCGGTTGGCATTGATCATCAGCCCGCCCACCTGGGGGGTCAGGCGCATCATCGTGTGCATGGCCATCGGCGTGCCGTGCAGCGGCTGCAGGCCCTTGTCGGTGCCGCCCATGCGGCTGCCCCTGCCGCCTGCGAGGATCAGGCCGGTGATGTCGTCGCGTGCAATCATGGATTGTGTGTGCAGCGGGGTCAGCCGCCGATATAGGACATCTCGATCTTGCGCTCGGCACGCTTGGCGCGCACCGTCGGGTCGCTGCGCTGCTCGGAATAATTGTCGGTGCGGCCCTGCCACACCTGCGCAATCGCATTGGAGATTTCCAGGTCGCTGTAGCCGCCGCGCAGCAGCGCGCGCAGGTCGAAGCCCTCGGTCGCGAACAGGCACAGGTAGAGCCGGCCTTCGGTGGACAGCCGGATGCGGCTGCAGTCGCCGCAGAAGGCGTGGGTGACGCTGGAGATCACGCCGATCTCGCCGCTGCCGTCGCGGTAGCGCCAGCGCTCGGCGGTTTCGCCGGAGTAGTTGGCCTGCACTGGTTCGAGCGGGAACTCCGCATCGATGCGCTTTACCACCTCGGCGGACGGCAGCACTTCATCCATCTGCCAGTGATTGCTGGCGCCCACGTCCATGAACTCGATAAAGCGCAGGATGATGCCGCTGTGGCGGAAGTGGCGCGCCATCGGCACGATTTCCTGGTCATTGGTGCCGCGCTTGACCACCATGTTGACCTTGATCGGCGCCAGCCCTACGGCCTGCGCGGTCTCGATGCCGTGCAGCACGTCGGCGACCGCGAAGTCCACGTCGTTCATGCGGCGGAAGGTGGCGTCGTCGATCGCGTCCAGGCTGACGCTGACGCGCGTCAGGCCCGCGTCGCGCAGCGCGCGCGCCTTGCGCGCCAGCAGCGAGGCGTTGGTGGTGAGCGTCAGGTCCAGCGGCTTGCCCGAGACGGTCTCGATCTTCGCCAGTATCTCCACCAGGTGCTCGATGTTCTTGCGCAGCAGCGGCTCGCCGCCGGTCAGGCGGATCTTCTCGACGCCATGGGCGACGAACAGGCGCGCGGTGCGCTCGATCTCCTCGAAGCTCAGCAACTCGGAGTGCGGCAGGAAGGTGTAGTCCTTGTCGAAGACTTCCTTCGGCATGCAGTAGACGCAGCGGAAGTTGCAGCGGTCCGTCACCGAGATGCGCAGGTCATGCAGCGGCCGGCCGCGGGTGTCGGCCACCAGGCCGGTGGGGGCAGCCAGCTTGCCGGGAATGCTGGGCGTCATCGAGCGGTAGCGATGGTCGCGCAGGTCGAAAATCGGAATGACGGATTCGGTCATGGCCTGTGGGTGGGCACGGCGTCCGGGGAGCGGCCTGGCGGCGTGGCCAAGTCAGGGGCGCTCGAGGGCCGGATGCCTTCTGCTGCCATTCTAGCCGAGGCGGGGGCGGGGCACCCGCATCCCCCGGTGATGGCGGGGATTCATCCGGCCGGTTGACCATGAAAAAAGGGGACGGCGTGGCCGTCCCCTTCTTGCTTTGGCTGCGGTGCAGCGGCAACGCTTACTGCTGCGATGCCATCTCCACTTCGCGGCCACCGGTTTCCACCAGGATCATCGGACCGTGGGGCAGCGGCGGCAGCGCCTTGCGCTCACGCTGCACGCGCGGGGCGGGTGCGATGCGGGCGGCGGCTTCCTGGGCCGAACGCAGCTTGTCGCTGTCGGTATGGACCCATTGCAGGCCGGCGGTGGCGAGCATCGGTTCCAGGTTCTCCAGCGCTGCCGGGGTGGCCGACGCTGCCGGTGCGGCCGGCGCTGCAGCAGCGACCGGGGCTGCCGGGGCGAACACCTCGGCCGGTGCGGCTTCGGCCACAGGGGCGGTGACCGGTGCAGCGGCAGGTGCCGGCACGACCGGAGCCGCTTCGGCGGCCACGCTTGCGGTGGTCTCGACGATCGCTTCGGCGGCAACGGCTTCCGTGACGGCGGCGGCTACCGGGGCAGCTTGCTGGGGCACAGGCTCGGCAACCGGCGCGGTCACCGGGGCGGCCTCGGCGACCGGCGCGGGCGTCACGTCTTCCGGCACGGCGATGCGGATCGCTTCGACGGCCTCGGCTGCGGCGGCCACGGCCACGGCAGCTTGCGGTGCGGGCTCGGCCGGCACGGCGGCTTCAGCGCGCACCGGGGCAACGCCTTCGGCAGCGGCGGTTTCTTCGTCGCCTTCGCCTTCACCCTGCGCACCTTGCGCCGACTCGTCGCGCTCACGGCGATAGCGGTTGCGGCCACGGCGGTTGCGGCGGCGGCGCTCTTCGCCTTCAGCGGTCTCGGCGGCGCTCTCGGCACCTTCCGGCAGCTCGGCGCGGACGGCTTGCGTCTCTTCGGTCATGGCCTGCGGCAGCACGCCCAGTGCTTGGGCGGCGGCGATGGCTTCCGGCTGCGGTGCTTCACCGGCTTCGGCTTCGCGCAGTTCACTGCGTTCGCGCTGGCGTTCACGCTGGCGCTCGCGGCGTTCCTGGTTGCGGTCGCGGCGGCCTTCCTGACGGCCCTCCACGCGCTCGCCCTGGGCACGCTCGGCTTGCACTGCCTCGCCCTGGCGGGCCAGGGCCGGGGTGGCCTGGCCTTCACCTTGCTGGCGCGGCTGGCGGCCCTGGCGTTCGCCACGGCCCTCGCGTTGCTCGCCGCGCTCGGCACCCTGGCGCTCACCACGTTCCGCGCGCTCGGCACGGTCGCCGCGCTGGCCACGGCCCTGGCGCTCGCCGCGCTCACCACGTTCCGTGCGCTCACCACGCTCGGCGCGGTCGCCACGCTCACCACGCTGGCCGCGGCTTTCGCCGCGCTGGCCGCGCTCGCGCCGGCCTTCGGCGCTACGGGTCTCGGTTGCAGCTGCCGGCTTGGCCGGCTCCACCACCGGCGGGGTCGCCGGGCGGGCACCGAACAGGCCCTTCAGCCAGGCGATAAAGCCGCCGCTGACCACCGGCTGGGTGGCCGGTACGGGCGGGGCGACCGGGGCTTCCGGCTTGGGCGCGCGCTCGGGGCGCGGCACCGACACCGGCGCCGGCTGTTCCGGGGTGATGCCCTTGACCGCGGCTTCCTGGCGCGGCTTGGCTTCTTCCTTGCGACGGCTGCTGTAGCTGGTGTCGGCTTCCAGTTCCTTGGCGGCAGCCTCGGCCATGCGGTAGCTGGCGGTGCTCTCTTCCAGGCGCGGATCGTCGTGGCGCAGGCGCTCCAGCTTGTAGTGCGGCGTTTCCAGGTGCTTGTTGGGGATCAGCAGCACATTGACCTTGAAGCGCAGCTCGATCAGGTTGATTTCCTGGCGCTTCTCGTTCAGCAGGAAGGCGGCCACCTCCACCGGCACCTGGCAGTGGATGGCGGCGGTGTTTTCCTTCATCGCCTCTTCCTGGATGATGCGCAGCACCTGCAGGGCGGACGATTCGGTATCGCGGATATGGCCGGTGCCGTTGCAGCGCGGGCAAGTGATGTGCGAGCCCTCCGACAGCGACGGACGCAGGCGCTGGCGCGACAGCTCCATCAGGCCGAAACGGCTGATCTTGCCCATCTGCACGCGGGCGCGGTCGTGGCGCAGCGCGTCCTTCAGGCGCGTTTCCACGTCCTTCTGGGCCTTGCCCGACTCCATGTCGATAAAGTCGATCACGATCAGGCCGCCCAGGTCGCGCAGGCGCAGCTGGCGGGCGATCTCGTCGGCGGCCTCGAGGTTGGTGCGCAGCGCGGTTTCCTCGATGTCGGCGCCCTTGGTGGCGCGGGCCGAGTTCACGTCCACGGAGACCAGCGCCTCGGTGTGGTCGATCACGATGGCGCCGCCCGAGGGCAGCATCACCATGCGCGAGTAGGCCGACTCGATCTGGTGTTCGATCTGGAAGCGCGAGAAGAGCGGCACGTCGTCCCGGTACTTCTTCACGCGGTTCATGTTGTCAGGCATCACCACGCTCATGAAAGCGCGGGCCTGTTCGTAGATCTCGTCGGTATCGATCAGGATCTCGCCGATATCCGGCTGGAAGTAGTCGCGGATGGCGCGGATGACCAGGCTCGATTCCAGGTAGATCAGCAGCGGGGCCTTGTTGTCGCCGGCGGCGCCGTCGATGGCCTTCCACAGTTGCAGCAGGTAGTTCAGGTCCCACTGCAGTTCCTCGGCCGAGCGGCCGATGCCGGCGGTCCGGGCAATGATGCTCATGCCTTCCGGCACGGTCAGCTGCGCCATGGTCTCGCGCAGTTCCTGGCGGTCCTCGCCCTCGATGCGGCGCGACACGCCGCCGCCGCGCGGGTTGTTGGGCATCAGCACCAGGTAGCGGCCGGCCAGCGAGATAAAGGTGGTCAGGGCCGCGCCCTTGTTGCCGCGCTCTTCCTTCTCGACCTGGACGATCAGTTCCTGGCCTTCATGCAGGGCATCCTGGATGCGCGCGTTGCGCACGTCGATGCCTTCTTTGAAGAAGGCGCGGGCCACTTCCTTGAACGGCAGGAAGCCGTGGCGCTCTTCGCCGTAGTTGACGAAGCAGGCTTCCAGCGAGGGTTCGATACGGGTGATGACACCCTTGTAGATGTTGCCCTTGCGCTGTTCGCGCCCGGCAGTCTCGATGTCGATATCGATCAGTTTCTGACCGTCGACGATGGCGACGCGCAATTCTTCCTGTTGCGTCGCGTTGAACAGCATGCGTTTCATCGCAATACCTCACTCCAGTGTCGCGGGTGGCACCGTCTGGGCGGTGTCCGCGGCGATCTATGGAGCACGCGAGGGAGCGAGCGAGGCGCGAGAATTGCCGGAAAGCGCCGCTGCGCGGGATAGGCGAGCGGCTGGGCGCGGGTGAAAGAGAGCGATGACGTCGGGGTAACGTCCGCGGGGCAGGAGAGAACACCGGAGGCTGCTCTTGCGCAGACATCCGGCGCGTTCCCGTGCCGGAGGCGATGCTGAACGCCGGCGCAACCGGCGCCGGCGGCATCGCGGCCGGCCGCAGAAGGCCTAGACGCGTCAAAGAGCAAATTTTTCGGACACGGCATGGTTGCCGTTGCTGCCTGACTACTCCTGGCGGGCGCACCTACTACTTCTTGGAATTCTGCGACCGGGCGCCGGTATTTCCAGTCAGGCGGCAGGCTAACCTGCCGGCCGGCACCGTTTCCCGGTGCGGGCAGGACTTCTCTCACCGAAGCGGATGCCGGCAGTGGCATCCGCCTTTAAATTCTGTTTTACCTGAACACTCAGTTCCCACGTCACCGCCTGCCTCGCCGAAGCCTCCTATGGGCGACTTCCTGCATGCCGGCGGCACCGTGCGTGCTGCTTTTACTGCCATTTGCCCGTCTGGCGCTTGGCGGAACGCAAAGTTGCGGGAGACGGGCGGGGTTGGCGGCAACCCCAAGTGTAGAATGCGAAAAATCCAAGAAAACTCGAAGATCAATCGCTTACACAGGTCTTGCGCTGCCGGCCACAAGCCGGGACAGCGAGGAAATTATATTGAAAATGAATGAGTTACGCCATCAAATTGAAAAGGCTGCCGAAGCTGCGCCGGCCAGCCCACAGGTGGCGTATGTCACGATTGACGAAGGCTCGGAAGGTCAGCGCATTGACAACTTCCTGCTGAAGGTGGCCAAGGGCGTGCCCAAGAGTCATATCTACCGGGTGCTGCGTTCGGGTGAAGTTCGCGTCAATAAAGGCCGGATCGATGCCACTTATCGCCTGCAGTCGGGTGATGTAGTGCGCATTCCGCCAATGCGGGTGGCGAATTCGGCGCAATCGGCCAATGCCCAGCATGTGCCGGCGGGCGAATTCCCGGTGCTGTTCGAGGACGCCCAGCTGCTGGTGATCAACAAGCCGGCCGGCGTGGCCGTGCACGGCGGCTCGGGCGTGGCCTTCGGCGTGATCGAGCAATTGCGCCGGTCGCGGCCCCAGGCCAAGTTCCTGGAGCTGGTGCACCGGCTCGACCGCGAGACCTCCGGCATCCTGATGCTGGCCAAGAAGCGCTCGGCGCTGGTCCACCTGCATGAGCAGATTCGCGGCAACGCGATGGACAAGCGCTATTTCGCCTGCGTGGCCGGCGAATTCCCGAACGCGCGCCAGCATGTGAAGCTGCCTCTATATAAGTACAGCACGCCGGACGGCGAGCGCCGGGTGCGGGTGCAGGCCGACGGGCTGGCCTCGCACACGGTGTTCAACCTGGTCGAGGCCTTCCAGGGCTTCACCCTGCTGGAGGCCGAACTGAAGACCGGCCGTACCCACCAGATCCGCGTCCACCTGGCCCACTCGGGTTTCCCGATCGTCGGGGACGAAAAATATGGCGACTTCTCGTTGAACAAGGCGCTGGCGCGTTCCGGCGCCAAGCCCGGCCTCAAGCGCATGTTCCTGCACGCCCACCGGCTGGTGTTTATCCACCCGGCCACGGGCGAGCCGCTGGCGGTGGAAGCGCCGCTGCCCGACGAGTGCGTCGGATTCCTGCAACAATTGCGTGAACTGCGTGCCCCGGAGTAGGGTAGTGCATCAAACGCCACAAGGACTTCCATGGCCAGGCAACAATTTGACCTGATCGTTTTCGACTGGGACGGGACGCTGATGGACTCGACCCCGACCATCGCCAAGTGCATCCAGCTTGCCAGCCGCGACCTGGGCCTGCCGGTGCCGGATGACAGGGCCGCCAGCCATGTGATCGGGCTGGGCCTGAAGGATGCGCTGTCTTATGCGGTGCCGACGCTGGACCCCGCCGACTACCCGCGCCTGGCCGAACGTTACCGCTATCACTTCCTCGCTCGCGACGCCGACCTGGTGCTGTTCGATGGCGTGCGCGAAATGCTCGAGACCCTGCGCGGCGAACACTATTTTCTTGGCGTGGCCACCGGCAAGACCCGCGTCGGCCTGCAGCGCGCGCTGGCCGCGAGCGGCCTGACCCGCCTGTTCGACGCCACGCGCTGTGCCGACGAGACCTTCTCCAAGCCGCACCCGGCCATGCTGCACGAACTGACCCGCGAGCTGGGCCAGGACGTGGAACGCACGGTGATGGTCGGCGACACCACCCATGACCTGCAGATGGCGGCCAATGCCGGCGCCAAGGGGATTGGCGTGTGCTATGGTGCACATCCCGCGGATTCGCTGCGCGCGATGGCGCCGGTGCATTGCGCGACCTCCATCCCCGACCTGACCGACTGGCTGCTGGCCCATGCCTGAGGCAGCGGCCGGCCAGGCGCCGGTACGGCTGTGCGCTGCCGCGGACCTGGAGGATGGCGGCCTGGGCGTGCGCTTCTCGGTTGCGCTGGACCAGCGCGAGATCGGCGCCTTCGTGTTGCGTTTCGATGGCGCCGCGCACGGCTACCTGAACCAGTGCGCCCATGTGCCGATGGAACTGGACTGGCAGGAAGGCCGGTTCTTCGATGCCTCGGGCCTATACTTGATGTGCGCCACACATGGCGCGGTTTATGCGCCGGACAGTGGCGAGTGCGTCGGCGGACCCTGCCGCGGTGCATCGCTGGCCAAGCTGCGCATCGAGGAGCGCGACGGCCACGTCTACTGGTTGCCGGAAGCGCCATACCGGATCGCTGCGCGCATGGGCGGTGCCTGAGTGACGGGCAGGGCCGGCAGTCAGGCCGGCCGTTGTATTTCCAGGCCTGGGTTTCCAGGCGTTTCCACGAGCGATTTGCATGACAGAACAACAGAAGCCGCCATCGGGTGAATCGGGTCAGCCGGACGAGCACAAGCCAGCCGGCGAGGGTGCGCCGGGCGAAGGGGCGCCCCAGTCGGAGTCCGAGCGCCTGGTCACCGCACCGCGCGCAGACTACCCGCTGGAAGACGAATTGCGCGCCGGCGACGACGCGGCAAGGCGTGAAGCGAGCGAGCGCAAGGCGCGCATGGCCGGTGCCACCGCGGGGCCCCCGGCTGGCGGCGGCGCCGGCTGGGAGCGCGATCTGCTGGAAAAAGTGCTGACCGCATCGCTGCGCGAGCAGCGCGCGGCACGGCGTTGGCGCATCTTCTTCCGCTTTGTCGGACTGGCTTTGCTGGCGCTGATCCTGATCACGCTGTTCGACTTCAAGGGCGATGGCGCCATCAGCACCTCGGGCCGCCATACAGCCATGGTCACGCTGGAGGGCGAGATCGCCGCGGGCACCCCGGCCAGCGCGGAATCGATCAATGCCTCGCTGCAGGCGGCGTTCGCTGATGGCAATGCCGCCGGCGTGATCCTGAAGATCAACTCGCCGGGCGGCTCGCCGGTGCAGGCGGGCATCATCAACGATGAGATCCAGCGGCTGCGCACGCTTTATCCGTCCAAGCCGTTCTATGTAGTGGTGGAAGAGATCTGCGCCTCTGGCGGCTATTACGTGGCCGCGGCGGCCGACAAGATCTATGTCGACAAGGCCAGCATCGTGGGTTCGATCGGGGTGCTGATGGACGGTTTTGGCTTTACCGGGCTGATGGACAAGCTGGGCGTGGAGCGCCGGCTGTACACCTCGGGCGCCAACAAGGGCATGCTGGACCCGTTCTCGCCGCAGGTGCCCAAGCAGAAGGCCTTTGCCGAGGCCATGCTCAAGCAGATCCACCAGCAGTTCATCGACGTGGTCAAGGAAGGGCGCGGCGACCGGCTCAAGGATGATCCGGAACTGTTCTCCGGCCTGTTCTGGTCGGGCGAGCGCGCCGTGGAACTGGGCCTGGCCGACGGGCTGGGCAGTGCCGACTATGTCGCGCGCGATGTGCTCAAGGCCGAGGACATCGTCGATTACACCGTCAAGGAGAACATCGCCGAGCGCGTGGCCAAGCGCTTTGGCGCGGCGGTGGGCTCAGCGGCGATGAAGACCATGCTGTGGAGCAACCGCATGCAGGGCATGCACTGAGCCAGAATGGTGCGGCGGCAATGGCAAAGGGGGCATTCGCGCCCCCTTTGCCGTTTCTTATATAGCCAGCAGCGAGAAGATCGCCGGGCGCTTGTGCAGGTCGATCCGCTCGGGACGCCAGTCTGACAGCGGCAGCGTGACGATGGTCTCGCCCGGCAGGGTCAGGTCCACGGCCACGGACAGCAGCGTGGTGCCGGCGCAGTGCTGGCGCATGGCTTCCAGCAGCGCCGCATTGCGGTAGGGCGTTTCGATGAACACCTGGGTCTGGCTGGACTTGCGCGAGCGCTGCTCCAGCTCGCGCAGGCGCTGCGCGCGCTCGCCGGCATCGACTGGCAGGTAGCCGTTGAAGGCAAAGCTCTGGCCGTTCAGACCCGAGCCCATCACTGCCAGCAGGATCGAGCTGGGCCCGACCAGCGGCCGCACGCGGATGCGGCGCGCATGGGCCAGCCGCACCAGGTCGGCGCCGGGGTCGGCCACCGCCGGCACGCCGGCCTCGGACAGCAGGCCGCCGTCGCGGCCGGCTTCGAGCGGGGCCAACAGTGCGGCCAGGGCGTCGGCGCGCGTGTTGACGTTCAGCTCGCGGATCTCGATCTGCTGGATCGGGCGTGCCAGCGGCGTGGTCTCGCCCAGCTTCTTCAGGAAGGCGCGCGCGGTCTTGGCGTTCTCGGCGACGAGGTAATCGAGGTTGGCCGCGATCTGCTGTACGCCGGCCGGGATCACGTCGGCCAGCGGGTCGGCTTCATCGCGCTTGCCGAGGGTGTTGGGGATCAGGTAAAGAGTGCCGCTCATCGTGGGCTCGTGCGGGTCATGCGGAAAGAAGAGGGTAGCCGGCCTGGCGCAGCATGCCGGTCAGCGCGATCAGCGGCAGGCCGACCAGTGCGGTCGGGTCGTCCGACTCGACGCGTTCCAGCAGGGTGATGCCCAGGCCTTCGGACTTGGCGCTGCCGGCCACGTCGTAGGGGCGCTCCAGCTGCAGGTAGGTCTCGATTTCAGCGTCGGTCAGGTCGCGCATGGTCACGCGGGTCTGCACGTCGGCCAGCTGTACGGTGCCGGTGCGTGCGTCCAGCAGGCACAGCGCCGAGTGGAAGGTGGCGGTGCGCCCGCGCATGCGGCGCAGCTGCGCCACGGCCTTCTCGTGCGTGCCGGGCTTGCCCATCTGTTCGCCGTCCAGGGTCAGCACCTGGTCCGAGCCGATCACCAGCACGCCCGGATGGCGCGCGGCAATGGCTTCGGCCTTGCGCTGCGACAGGCGCAGCGCGGTGGCTTCGGGCGCTTCGCCGGCAAGCGGGGTTTCGTCGATGTCGGGCACGGCCACCTCGAACGGGATGCGCAGGCGCTCCAGCAGTTCGCGGCGGTAGGGCGAGCCGGAGCCAAGGATCAGGCTGGGGCGGGGGTCTGGGGACATAAGTAATGGAATTGGAACAGGAAGCGAAACAGTAAAAGGTGCGGCCCGCGCTGCAAGACCTTTGACCTCGGCACGGTTTACGTCGTACAATCGCGCGTTTAGCCGCATCCGCACCCGGGCGCAGTGCCGCCAATGTGCGCGGCCCGTAGTCCGACAGCCGTGGAATGTGGCGAACCAGTCATTGTATAGCGACCGGAGCCACGCACATGACCCAGCCGATTGACCTGCGCGCGCTTGATCTCTTCGCCTTGTGCCGGAGGGGTGAAAGCCTGGCCGGCGACGTGGCGGTGCGGGATTTGCCGCGCATCTTAGCCGAGACCGCCGCGCAAGCGCCAGCCTCGGCACCCGATGAGACGTTTGCCTATTCGGCCACTGGCTTCATGCGTGAAGAGGCGGCCGAGCCGGGCGCCGCGGTGGCGCGGCGGCTGTTTCTCGACGTGACCGTGCAGGGCCGGATATGGCTGGATTGCCAGCGCTGCCTGGCCCCCTATGCCGAGCCGATCGATACGGCAACGCGTTTCGAGGTGGTGGAAAGCGAGGAAGCGGCCGACGCCGCGCCGATGGACGACGACGAAGTCGACGTGATCGCCGGCTCGAAGCATTTCTCGTTGCTGGACCTGATTGAAGATGAAGTGCTGCTGGCGTTGCCGGTGGCCCCCAAGCATGACGTCTGCCCGACGGTGCACGAAAGCCTCGTGACCGGTTCGGACGGCGAGGCGCAGCCAGAGGCTGAGCCTGAGGAAGAAAAGCGGCCTTCGCCCTTTGCGGCGCTGGCCGGCCTGAAGACCAAGCATTGATGCCGCCGACAGGCGGTGCGCAAGGTCCTGCAGGTGAATCTGAAGCATCCGGCCGGGCCCCGGCTACGCCTTGGGCGGGATGCGTGTGTTAATATTGAAAAATTCTCGAAGGAGTCATCATGGCTGTTCAACAGAACAAGAAGTCGCCGTCCAAGCGCGGCATGCACCGTTCGCACGATCACCTGTCGGCCGCGCCGCTGGCAGTTGAGCCGACCACCGGCGAAACCCACCTGCGTCACCACGTCAGCCCGAACGGCTACTACCGTGGCCGCAAGGTCATCAAGACCAAGAACGACTGATAGCTTCGTTCGGCGTGACGTTGCGTCTCGCTCGCGCATGCCTGTAGGTCGGACACTAAAAGGTCAGAGACAAAAAAGCGGCAAGATCGTTGCCGCTTTTTTGTTGGGCGCTCGGATTTCCCGCCGGGCGTGGCGTGCGCCGCCGCGCTATCCGTACCAGGAACAATGACGATCAAAATCGCTATCGACTGCATGGGCGGCGATCACGGAGTCTCCGTGACGGTGCCTGCGGCGATCAGTTTTCTTTCCCGCCACGACGACGCCGAGATGGTGCTGGTCGGCTTGCCCGACCCCATCCGGACGCAGCTGAAGAAGCTGCACGCGCTGGACCATCCGCGCGTGACTATCGTCGAGGCCACCGAGGTCATCACCATGGATGACCCGGTCGAGGTGGCGCTGCGCAAGAAGAGGGACTCCTCGATGCGCGTCGCCGTCACGCAGGTCAAGGAAGGCCTGGCCGGTGCCTGCATCTCCGCCGGCAATACCGGCGCGCTGATGGCGGTGTCGCGCTATGTGCTCAAGACGCTCGAAGGCATCGAGCGGCCGGCCATCGCCACCACCATCCCGAACGAGCAAGGCTGGGGCACCACCGTGCTGGACCTGGGCGCCAATGCCGACTGCGAGCCCGAGCACCTGCTGCAGTTCGCGCGCATGGCCGAAGCCATGGTGGCCGTGGTCGACCACAAGGAACACCCCACGGTGGGTCTGCTGAACATCGGCGAGGAAGTCATCAAGGGCAATGAGGTGGTCAAGCGTGCGGGTGAACTGCTGCGCGCCTCGGAGCTGAACTTCTACGGCAACGTGGAAGGCAACGACATCTTCAAGGGCACTACCGACATCGTGGTCTGCGACGGCTTTGTCGGCAACGTGGCACTCAAGAGCACCGAGGGCCTGGCCAAGATGATCGGCAGTATGATTAAGGAAGAATTCACCCGCTCGTGGTTCACCAAGCTGCTGGCCGCGGTCGCCATGCCGGTGCTGTCGCGCCTGGCCAGGCGGCTCGACCCGGCGCGCTATAACGGCGCCTCGCTGCTTGGGCTGCGCGGGCTGGTGATCAAGAGCCACGGCTCGGCCGATGCCCATTCTTTTGAGTGGGCCATCAAACGCGGGTATGATGCCGCCAAGAATGGCGTGATCGCCCGCATTACCCGGGCTTTTGCCGATAAATCCAGCGCCGCAGGCGCTGCACAGCCCGCCCCGGAGACAGAGGTGCCTGGCGCGCATCCCAGCCCCCACGTCGCCTGAGCGCCACGCGCGCCGGTCGAGGGTGCCTGCGGGCCATACGATCCGACAATACATGACCAAGTACGCAAAAATCATCGGTACCGGGAGCTACCTGCCTCCGCGGCGCGTGACCAACCATGACCTGACCGCGCAGCTTGCCGAAAAGGGCATCGAGACCAGCGACGACTGGATCGTCTCGCGCAGCGGCATTTCGGCACGCCACTGGGCCGAGCCGGATGTGACCAGCAGCGATCTCGCGGTCAAGGCTGCCGAGCAGGCCATCGAAGCCGCCGGCATCGACCGCCAGAGCATCGACCTGATCATCGTCGCTACCTCGACGCCGGACTTCGTGTTCCCCAGCACGGCCTGCATCGTGCAGGAAAAGCTGGGTATCACCAACCAGTGCCCGGCCTTCGACCTGCAGGCGGTGTGCTCGGGCTTCGTGTACGCGCTGGCTACTGCCGACAAGTTCATCCGCAGCGGCTCGCACCGCAACGTGCTGGTGATCGGCACCGAGGTGTTCTCGCGCATCCTGGACTTCAACGACCGCACCACCTGCGTGCTGTTCGGCGACGGTGCCGGCGCCGTGGTGCTGTCGGCGTCAGAGGAGCCGGGGATCCTGTCCACCGCGATGCACTCGGACGGCAAGCATGTCGATATCCTGTGCGTGCCGGGCAACGTCGCCGGCGGCAACATCACCGGCAACCCGTTCCTGCACATGGACGGCCAGGCGGTGTTCAAGCTGGCCGTGAACGTGCTGGACAAGGTCGCGCGCGAAGCCATGGAGGCTGCCTGCGTGACGCCGGACCAGATCGACTGGCTGATCCCGCACCAGGCCAATATCCGCATCATGCAGGGCACTGCGAAGAAGCTGGGCCTGCCGGCGGAGCGCATGGTCGCCACCGTGCATGAGCACGGCAACACCTCGGCCGCGTCGATCCCGCTGGCGCTGGACGTCGCGGTGCGCGACGGCCGCATCCGCCCGGGCCAGACCGTGCTGATGGAAGGCGTGGGCGGCGGCTTCACCTGGGGCGCGGTGCTGCTGCGCATGTGATTCGCGGCCGGCGCCATGGCATGCCGCGCATGCAGGACATGCCGCGGCGCCGGCCCCCCGTTTCTTGTTAGGGTTCCAATCCGATGAAATTCGCTTTCGTATTTCCCGGCCAGGGTTCGCAGTCGGTCGGCATGCTCAATGCCTTCGCCGATAATGCCGTGGTGCGCGCCACCGTGGAAGAAGCCTCGGCCGCGCTCGGCCAGGACCTCGGCCGCCTGATCGCCGAAGGTCCCGCCGAAGAACTGAACCTGACCACCAACACGCAGCCGGTGATGCTGACCGCCGCCGTGGCGGTCTACCGTGCCTGGCTGGACGCCGGTGGCCCGGCGCCGGCGCTGGTTGCCGGCCACAGCCTGGGCGAGTACTCGGCGCTGGTGGCCGCGGGCGTGATCCCGTTTGCCGATGCGGTGCCGCTGGTGCGCTTCCGCGCGCAAGCCATGCAGGAAGCCGTTCCGGTGGGCGAGGGCGCCATGGCCGCGATCCTGGGCCTGTCCGATGACGACGTGCGCGCCGCTTGCGCCGAGGCATCGGCCGCCGGCGTGGTCGAAGCCGTGAATTTCAACGCGCCGTCGCAGGTGGTGATTGCCGGCCACAAGGCCGCAGTCGAGAAGGCCTGCGAAATCGCCAAGGGCAAGGGCGCCAAGCGCGCGCTGCCGCTGCCGGTGTCGGCGCCGTTCCACTCGTCGCTGCTCAAGCCCGCTTCGGACCGCCTGCGCGAGCGCATGGCCGGCCTGGCTTTCTCGGCGCCGTCGATCCCGCTGGTGAACAACGTCGACGTCGCCATCGTCAATGATCCGGATGCGATCAAGGACGCCCTGGTGCGCCAGGCCGCCGCGCCGGTGCGCTGGGTCGAGTGCGTGCAGAAGATGGCCGCCGAGGGCATCACGCACGTGATCGAATGCGGCCCCGGCAAGGTGCTGGCCGGCATGACCAAGCGCATCGACGGCAGCCTGACCGGCGGCGCGATCTTCGATCCGGCCTCGCTGCAAGACACGCTGGCACTGCTGAAGTAAGCAAGAGGACATCCGCATGACCAAACTTCTCGACAACCAGGTTGCGCTGGTCACCGGCGCCTCGCGCGGCATCGGCCGCGCCATCGCGCTGGAACTGGCCCGCCAGGGCGCCACCGTGATCGGCACCGCCACCAGCGAAGCCGGCGCGGCCGGCATCACCGGTTACCTCGGCGCCGACGGCCTGAAGGGCAAGGGCGCCGTGCTCAACGTCAATGACGCGGCCGCTTGCGACGCGCTCATCGACGAGATCGTCAAGACCCACGGCGGCATCGGCGTGCTGGTCAACAATGCCGGCATCACGCAGGACCAGCTGGCGATGCGCATGAAGGACGAGGACTGGCTGGCCGTGATCCAGACCAACCTGACTTCGGTGTTCCGCCTGTCGCGCGCGGTGCTGCGCCCGATGATGAAGGCCCGCCAGGGCCGCATCATCAATATCACTTCGGTGGTGGGCTCGGTCGGCAACCCCGGCCAGATGAACTACTCTGCTGCCAAGGCGGGCGTGGCGGGCATGACCCGCTCGCTGGCCGCGGAAATCGGCAGCCGCAACGTGACCGTGAACTGTGTCGCGCCGGGCTTTATCGACACCGACATGACCAAGGCGCTGTCCGAAGAGCAGCATGCTTCGCTCAAGACGCAGATTCCGCTGGGTCGCCTTGGCCAGCCGGAGGATATCGCCAACGCGGTGGCCTTCCTGGCTGGTCCGCAAGCCGCTTACATTACCGGCACTACTCTACATGTGAACGGCGGGATGTACATGAATTAATGGGTTTTTGGCTGGCCGGTTTCGGGGAAGAAGCCCGAAGAAGCCGCCTGAAGTAGTAGTTTTCCGAACCAAACGGGCGCGATTCTTGCAAAGGTTGGCAGGCGGCATTTCTGTCGCCTCAAACCTGCTAAAATGCGCCCACTTTTTGTCGAACTTCCCTGGAGGGTTACATGGACAATATCGAACAACGCGTCAAGAAAATCGTGGCAGAACAGCTTGGCGTGGCCGAGGCAGACATCAAGAACGAATCGTCGTTCGTGAACGATCTCGGTGCAGACTCGCTGGACACGGTTGAACTCGTGATGGCGTTGGAAGATGAATTCGGCATGGAAATTCCTGATGAGGAAGCCGAAAAGATCACGACCGTGCAACAGGCTATCGACTACGCCACCGCGCACGTCAAGGCCTAAGCCCGTCGTCTCTGCATTCCGAGCCACAGAAGGCAGGTGGGCGGGCCGTTGCGGCCGCGCCTTGCTGTTTTCTGTGGCTTTCGTCTGTTTGAAGAAGCAGAATGGAATGTGCTTCGCCGCGCGGCCCGCAAGGCCGGCGGCGGGTTGATCTCCGTTCCGTTCCCGTTTCACGCACCCGTAGGAAAACATAGTGAGCCGTCGTCGCGTCGTCGTCACTGGGCTTGGCCTTGTGTCTCCGGTCGGAAACACGGTTGCCGAAGGCTGGGCCAACCTGGTTGCCGGCAAGTCCGGCATCGCCACCATCACCAAATTCGATCACTCCGCGCTTTCCGTGCACTTTGCCGGTGAAGTGAAGGGTTTCAATGCCGAGGACTACATCCCCGCCAAGGAAGCCCGCGCGATGGATACCTTTATCCATTTCGGCATTGCAGCCGGCACGCAGGCGCTGAAGGACAGCGGCCTGGAAGTGACCGACGCCAATGCCGAGCGCATCGGCGTGCTGGTCGGCTCGGGCATCGGCGGCCTGCCGTTGATCGAAGAGACCCACGCCGTGCTGACCGAGCGTGGTCCGCGCCGGATTTCGCCGTTCTTCGTGCCGGGCTCGATCATCAACATGATCGCGGGCCACCTGTCGATCATCCACGGCATCAAGGGCCCGAACCTGGCTGCCGTGACGGCTTGCACGACCGGCCTGCACAGCATTGGCCTGGCCGCCCGCCTGATCCAGGCCGGCGATGCCGACGCCATGCTGGCGGGCGGCGCCGAGTCGACCGTGTCGCCGCTGGGCATCGGCGGTTTCGCCGCTGCGCGTGCACTGTCGACGCGCAATGACGATCCGGCGGCCGCTTCGCGTCCGTGGGACAAGGACCGCGACGGCTTCGTGCTGGGCGAAGGCGCGGGGGTGATGATGCTGGAGGAGTACGAGTCGGCCAAGGCGCGCGGCGCGCGCATCTACGCCGAACTGATCGGCTTTGGCATGAGCGGCGACGCCTACCACATGACCGCGCCGAACATGGACGGCCCGCGCCGTTGCATGGTCAATGCGCTCAAGGACGCCGGCATCAATACGGACCAGGTGCACTACCTGAACGCCCACGGCACGTCCACGCCGCTGGGCGACAAGAACGAATCCGATGCGATCAAGGCCGCATTCGGCGAGCAGGCCTACAAGATGGTGGTGAACTCGACCAAGTCGATGACCGGCCATCTGCTGGGCGGCGCCGGCGGCCTGGAATCGGTCTTCACCGTGCTGGCGCTGCACAACCAGGTGTCACCGCCGACGATCAACCTCGACAACCAGGATCCCGAGTGCGACCTGGACTACGTGGCCAACACGGCGCGCGAGATGAAGATCGACGTCGCGGTGAAGAACAACTTCGGTTTCGGCGGCACCAACGGCACGCTTGTTTTCCGCCGCGCCTGATCCGTGGTTGAGGCGGGCCCTTCGCGGGCTGCGCCAGGGCAGGGTCTACCCGTTGCGGTGGGCCCTGCTCGTGTTTTGTGCCGGCGAAACGCTGGCGCTCGCGCTGCTGGTGCGGACGCTGGCCGATGTAGTAGCCGGCAGTCAGGCTGGATTCCATTGGGGGCATGCCGCCATGGCGCCGGGACTCGCGCTTGCCGCCACGGCGACGGTGCGTGCCTGGCCGGCGTGGTGGCGCGGCCTGCGCTGGCGCTGCACGGCGGTGCTGCACGCGCCCGACGGCAAGGGGCCATTGCGGATCCGCCTGCAAGGGCCGGGCGGTGCCCGGCACGAGGCTGTGGTCCGACAATGCTGGCCGGCCGGCGGCGCCGCTGTCGTGCGCCTGGTCCCCGGAGCGCCCGGGATGCCGGGCGCCATCTTTCTTCCCTGGCAGGCGGGTTCGCCCGAGATGGCGCGGCGGTTGCAACGCGCCGCCAGAGTTGCACTGCGGGTGCAACCTGATATGCCGGCAGGGGAACGATTTTGTTAGCTTACGGTCACAGGATGCGCGTTGCTTCACCGGGCGGGCTTAGAATCGTAGGTAAAATACAACGTTTGTCGTGACGACCAAACCAAGAGATACACTGCAGGTGAGCCATACGTGAGCGAACGCGAAGCCGATCAGCTCCTAGTTGAACGCGTCCAGCAGGGCGACAAGCGGGCCTTTGAACTTCTGGTGACCAAATACCATCGGAAGATCATTCGCCTGATTTCGCGCCTGGTCAGGGACCCCGCTGAGGTTGAGGATGTGGCGCAGGATGCCTTTATCAAGGCATACCGCGCCTTGCCTCAGTTCCGCGGGGAGTCGGCCTTCTATACGTGGCTGTACCGGATCGCCGTCAACACGGCTAAGAACTACCTTGCCACCCAGGGCCGCCGCCCGGAAGCGTCCAGCGATATCGATGCAGAAGAGGCTGAAACTTTTGCGGACGGTGAGCAACTAAGGGATATCAATACGCCGGAATCGATGCTCCACACGCGCCAGGTCGCCGAGACGGTGAACCGCGCCATGGAGGCCCTTCCGGAGGAATTGCGGACCGCCATCACGCTGCGCGAGATCGAGGGTCTCAGCTATGAGGAGATCGCCGAAGCGATGGGATGTCCGATCGGCACGGTGCGTTCGCGGATCTTCCGGGCGCGCGAGGCGATTGCCGAGAAATTGCGTCCGCTGCTGGGAACGGCAGAGGGCAAGCGGTGGTAGTAGTCGGGTAGTCGAGAAGAATGTCGTGCGGCCAGCTTTGCAGCGTATTCCTGCATCGATAAGCGACAGAAGTGACGGGATTATCGGTGTTCAATGGAATGTCTTGGGGTGGGAAATGGGTCAGGCTCATAAGCAGTCGGTTCATGTAGTGGAAGCAGCGGAGCAGATCTCCGTATTGATGGATGGCGAACTGGCGCCGCACGAAGTCGATGCCGTGCTGGGCCTCGCGAAAAGCGATGCCGGCATGTCCGACTGGACCACTTACCAGCTGATCGGCGACACGCTGCGTTCGGAAGACCTGACGCACGCGGGTTCCACCACTGCTTTCCTCTCTCGTTTCTCCGCGCGACTGGAAGCCGAGCCGCACGTGCTGGTGCCGGCAGTGGCGCAGGCCAGCGCCCGCCACCGCCTGCTGGTCAGGCCGTCGTGGGTGCGCCGCGTGATGCCGGGCACCGCGATCGCTGCCGCCGTGGCAGCGGTCAGCTGGGTGGTCGTGCCGCAGATGCGCGGCCCCGCCACGCTGGCCACGCCCGATGCCGTGGTGGCGCGCGCCGACCAGCCCGCGGCCGGCCC
Organism: Cupriavidus sp. SK-4; assembly: GCF_000611125.1. Taxonomy (NCBI): domain Bacteria; kingdom Pseudomonadati; phylum Pseudomonadota; class Betaproteobacteria; order Burkholderiales; family Burkholderiaceae; genus Cupriavidus; species Cupriavidus sp. SK-4. Next base: position 128,475 of record NZ_JFJW01000055.1, on the reverse strand, counting down.
GGCCTCTGGCATCGTTACCGTGGCGGCGGAAAATCCCCAGATGATCCGCGACCCGCGCCTGGACGAATACCTGCGTGCCCATCGCACGTCGGTGGCAACGGATGCGTTCGTGCCCACCATGCGCACGGTTGCCAACGGTGCAAACTTCACTCAGGAAAATACGCAGGAATAATGCCGGACATGCATAAAGGAGGGTCGCCCGCCTATGTAGCGGGCGCGCAGAAAATCAGGGCCCTGCGTAGGTCCTTTTTTCTGGCCTTGTGTCTGAGCGCTGCCGCGGCCACCGCACAGCCTTCAGACAGTACGCTGAACCGACGCGACGCCACCGCCTGGCTCAACAAGATCCACAAAGCCGCACAGCGCGAGAACTATGTCGGCACGCTGATCTACCAGCGCGGCAGCGTCATGCACGCCTCGCGTATCCAGCATTACAGCGATCTCGTCCACAACGAGTATGAACGCCTGGAAACGCTCGACGGCAAGCCGCGCGAGGTGCTGCGTCAGAATGACGTGGTGCACAGCCTGATCCCCGAAGCCAAGCTGGTGGTGGTGGAGAAGCAGGAAGCCAAGGACCGCTTCCCGGCGCTGCTCGCCACCAACAAGAACGACGTGCTGGACCTGTACGACATGCGCAAGATGCCCGCCGAGCGGGTGGCAGGCATGGAGTGCGAAGTTTTCGCGCTGGAGCCGCACGATGCCGCGCGTTATGCGGTGCGCCTGTGGGCGGAGAAGAACTCCGGCCTGCTGATGCGCGCGCAGACCATCGGCGACGGCGGCAAGGTGCTGGAGCAGGTCGCGTTCTCGCAGGTGCAGATCGGGGTGCCGTCCGAAAAGCAGCGTATCCTCGGTGCGATCAAGAGTTCCAGCAGCTGGAATCGCTATGAGGTGACCTACCAGCCGACCAATATCGCCGACGAGGGCTGGTCGATTGCGGTGCCGCTCAAGGGCTTCCAGAAGATCCGCGAAGTGCGCCGGCCGCTCGGCGAGCTGCGCGCGCCCGCGCCGGGCAACGGGCGCGGCCAGGTCTTCGAAGTGCTGCAGGTGGTCTACAGCGACGGGCTGACCGGCCTGTCGGTCTTCATTGAGCCGGTTTCCGAGCAACGCGTGCGCCGCGAGGGCGTGGCCGCGCTCGGCGCGACCCAGGTCGTGGTGCGCCGGATTGCCGATTTCTGGATTACCGTGGTGGGCGAGGTGCCGGCGAGCACCGTGCGGCAGTTTGCGACGGCCGTGGAATACCGCCCGCCCAAGGCGGTACACTGAGCTTGACGCAGGTGCAGCCGACGCCGCCGGACTCTGTCCCGGCGCCGGCTCCACGAAACCTGCGCAGGGGTCCCCACCACGGGATCACATCCAGACGGTTTTTCTTCTATTCGCTGAATCCCGGGAGTTGTCGATGATGTTCAGATCTCCAGCCCTGGCGCGGGCCGTGGTCATGGCTGCCATGATGCTGCTCGGCCCGACTGTTGCCGAAGTCAGCCATGCCCAGGCTGCCGCCTCCAACTACAACCTGCCCGATTTCACCGACCTGGTGGAAAAGGCCAGCCCGGCCGTGGTCAATATCCGCACCACCGAACTCGTGCGCCAGCGCGGTGCGCCCGGCGGTGATGACGAGATGGCGGAATTCTTCCGGCGCTTCTTCGGCGTGCCGATGCCCGGTGCCCCGGCGCCCGGCGCCCCCCGCCGCGGCCAGCCGCCGCAGCAGGAAGAGCAGAGCCGCGGCGTGGGTTCGGGCTTCATCATCAGCCAGGACGGCTACGTGATGACCAACGCGCACGTGGTGGCCGACGCCGAAACCATCTATGTGACGCTGCCCGACAAGCGCGAATTCAAGGCCAAGCTGATCGGCTCGGACAAGCGCACCGACGTGGCGCTGCTCAAGGTCGAGGCCAGCGGCCTACCGCGCCTGCCGCTGGGCGATTCCAACAAGGTCCGCGCCGGCGAATGGGTGCTGGCGATCGGCTCGCCGTTCGGGCTGGACAACAGCGTGACCGCCGGCATCGTCTCGGCCAAGGGCCGCGACACGGGCGACTACCTGCCGTTCATCCAGACCGACGTGGCGGTCAACCCCGGCAATTCCGGCGGCCCGCTGATCAACCTGCGCGGCGAGGTGATCGGCATCAACTCTCAGATCTACAGCCGCAGCGGCGGCTACATGGGCATCTCGTTCGCGATCCCGATCGACGAGGCGATGCGCGTGTCGGAGCAGCTCAAGAGCTCCGGGCGCGTGACGCGCGGGCGCATCGCCGTGGCGATCGGCGACGTCACCAAGGAGGTGGCCGACTCGCTGGGCCTGGGCCGTGCGCGCGGCGCGCTGGTCGGCAGCGTCGAGCCGGGCGGTCCTGCCGAGAAGGCGGGCATCGAGGCCGGCGACATCATCCTCAAGTTCAACGGCCGCGATATCGAGCGGGCCTCGGACCTGCCGCGCATGGTGGGCGAGACTAAGCCGGGCACGCGCGTGCCGCTGCAGTTGTGGCGCAAGGGCGCGGTCCGCGACGTCACCATCACCGTCACCGAGCTGGAGCCGGACGGCAAGGCGAAGGCCCGCAGCGGCGCAACGCCCAAGGACGATAGCGCGGCACAGGCCGGCAAGCCCAACGCGCTGGGCCTGGTGGTCAACGACCTGCCCGAGGCGCGCCTGAAGGAGCTCAAGCTCAAGTCAGGCGTCGAGGTGGAAGTGGCCGACGGCCCGGCGCTGCGTGCCGGCATCCGTCCGGGCGACATCATCCTGCGCCTGGGCGATACGGACGTGACCAACGCCCGCCAGTTCAACGAGCTGGTGCGCAGCCTGGACAAGAACCGGATTGCCGCGGTGTTCGTGCGGCGCGGCGACGCCACCCAGGTGCTGACGCTGCGTCCGGGCGCCACGTCCAGCCGCTGATCCGCCCTGACCGGTATGCCCGCGCTGACGCTGTACGGCCGGGCGTACTGCCACCTTTGCGAAGACATGAAGGTCGCGCTGGAGCCGCTCCGGCGCGATTTTTCTTTCACCCTGCATGAGGTGGATGTCGATGCCGATGCGAGTCTGGAAGACCGCTTTGGCGAACTGGTGCCGGTGCTGATGCCGGGCACCCCAGCAGACTTGCAAGGCAGCGCCGTGGAGCTTTGCCACTACTTCCTCGACGAAGCGGCCGTAAGGGTGTGGCTTGCCGCACATGGTGGCGCGCACACCACCCGCTGATCCCCGCCGGTAACCGCTGCCAACCGCGCCACGCCGCCATTTGACGACCCGGAAGTCATTGAAAATCCGGTAAAATTGCGGATTGGCGCAAAAATTGCACCCCCCGAACCTGCGGTACGCCCGCGCCCGCCTTGCGGCGCGCGGCGCCGGGCCGCTCAACCGCTTGTTGCCGCCCGGGCCCTCACGCCGGCGCTCCCCTGAACACTAGATGGACCATATCCGTAATTTTTCGATCATTGCCCATATCGACCATGGGAAGTCCACCCTGGCCGACCGGATCATTCAGCTTTGTGGAGGGCTGTCGGATCGGGAGATGGAAGCGCAGGTCCTCGATTCGATGGATATCGAAAAGGAGCGCGGCATCACCATCAAGGCGCAGACCGCTGCGCTCAGCTACAAGGCGCGCGACGGCCAGGTCTACAACCTGAACCTGATCGACACCCCGGGACACGTCGACTTCAGCTATGAAGTGAGCCGCTCGCTGTCCGCCTGCGAAGGCGCGCTGCTGGTGGTCGACGCCTCGCAGGGCGTTGAGGCGCAGACCGTGGCCAACTGCTACACCGCGATCGAACTGGGCGTGGAAGTGGTGCCGGTGCTCAACAAGATCGACCTGCCGCAGGCCGACCCCGATAACGCGATCCAGGAGATCGAGGACGTGATCGGCATCGATGCGCAGGACGCCACGCCGTGCTCGGCCAAGACCGGGCAGGGCGTGCAGGACGTGATCGAGGCGCTGATCGCCAAGGTGCCGCCGCCCAAGGGCGACGCCGACGCGCCGCTGCAGGCGCTGATCATCGACTCGTGGTTCGACAACTACGTTGGCGTGGTGATGCTGGTGCGCGTGGTCAACGGCACCCTGCGTCCCAAGGACAAGGTATTGCTGATGGCCAACGGCTCGCAGCACCTGGTCGAGCAGGTGGGCGTGTTCACGCCGAAGTCGATCCCCCGCGATGCGCTGACGGCGGGCGAGGTTGGCTTCATCATCGCCGGCATCAAGGAGCTGAAGGCGGCCAAGGTCGGCGACACCATTACCACTGTGCAACGCAAGGCCGAGGCGCCGCTGCCGGGCTTCAAGGAAGTCAAGCCGCAGGTGTTCGCTGGCCTGTATCCGGTGGAGGCCAACCAGTACGAGGCGCTGCGCGAGTCATTGGAAAAGCTGCGGCTCAACGATGCCTCGCTGATGTTCGAGCCGGAAGTGTCGCAGGCGCTGGGCTTCGGCTTCCGCTGCGGCTTCCTCGGCCTGCTGCACATGGAGATCGTGCAGGAGCGCCTGGAGCGCGAGTTCGACATGGACCTGATCACCACCGCGCCGACGGTGGTGTACCAGGTCGAGATGCGCGATGGCACCGTGATCACCGTGGAAAATCCGGCGAAGATGCCGGACCCGAGCAAGATCGAGGCGATCCTGGAACCGATCGTCACCGTCAACCTGTATATGCCGCAGGAATATGTCGGCTCGGTGATTACGCTGTGCACGCAGAAGCGCGGCTCGCAAATTAACATGAGCTACCACGGCAAGCAGGTGCAGCTGACCTACGAAATCCCGATGGCGGAAATCGTGATGGACTTCTTCGACCGCCTGAAGTCGGTGTCGCGCGGCTATGCGTCGATGGACTACGAGTTCAAGGAATATCGCCCGTCGGACGTGGTCAAGGTCGACATCCTGATCAACAGCGACAAGGTCGATGCGCTGTCGGTGATCGTGCACCGTTCGAACTCGCAATACCGCGGCCGCGAGGTCGCGGCCAAGATGCGCGAGATCATTCCGCGCCAGATGTATGACGTGGCGATCCAGGCCGCCATCGGCGCGAATATCATTGCGCGCGAAAACGTCAAGGCGCTGCGCAAGAATGTGCTGGCCAAGTGCTACGGCGGCGATATCACGCGCAAGAAGAAGCTGCTGGAAAAGCAGAAGGCCGGCAAGAAGCGGATGAAGCAGGTCGGTACGGTCGAAATCCCGCAGGAGGCTTTCCTGGCCATCCTGCAGGTGGACGACAAGTAAGAAGGCGCCGCGAGCAGGGCAGTGCCACGCGCGGCGGCTTGCCGCCGTGGTGAAAGAACAGGCTGTACCAGGATTTCAAAAAACCAGAAGCCGTCATGAATTTTGCACTGATCCTTTTTGTGCTGGTGGTGATTACGGGCGTCGCGTGGGTTGCGGACAAGCTCGTGTTCGAGCGGCAGCGCCGCTCTTCGGCGCGGCTGGCGCTGGCCGAGTTCGATTCGCGCCAGGCCGACCTGCAGGGCCGCTTCGGCGCGGCGGAAGCTGACGCCACGCGCAAGCGCCTGGCCGAGGAAAAGCTGCGCCAGCCGTGGTGGCTGGAATATTCGGCCAGTTTCTTCCCGGTGATCCTGGCGGTGTTCGTGCTGCGCTCGTTCGTGGTCGAGCCGTTCAAGATCCCGTCCGGCTCGATGATCCCGACGTTGCTGATCGGCGACTTCATCCTGGTCAACAAGTACGAGTACGGCATCCGCCTGCCGGTGGTGAACAAGAAGGTCATGGACATGGGCGAGCCGCAGCGCGGCGACGTCATGGTGTTCCGCTACCCGAAGGATCCGTCGCTCGACTACATCAAGCGCGTGATCGGCGTGCCGGGCGACGTGGTGCAGTATGCCAACAAGCGCCTGACTATCAACGGCAAGCCGGCCGAGTACGCCGCGCTGCCGGATTTCCTGGACGAGGAGCGCCTGGCGTATTCCAGGCATTTCCGCGAAAAGCTGCCAGGCAGCGTCGATCATGGCATCCTGAACGACGCCGACCGCCCGGCGTTTATCGCTGGGGCGGACCCGGATTTCCCGTACCGGGAAAACTGCACTTACAATCAGCAGGGCGTGACCTGCAAGGTACCTGCAGGTCACTATTTCGTCATGGGTGACAACCGGGACAACAGCCTGGATTCCCGTTACTGGGGGTTCGTGCCGGACGAGAATATCGTCGGCAAGGCCTTTGTGATCTGGATGAACCTGGGCAATTTCGGACGCGTGGGAACGTTTAAATAAGAATCCCCGCGGCGCAAGAACACTCAACGCAAAACGAGGACAAGCGCATCATGGGTCAACTTGGGAAGGTGGGGGGCAGGAATCCGGTACGACGCCGGGCAGGCATGGGCGGGTTTTCCGTCTGGACGCTGCTGGTGATCGTGGTGTTCGTGATCGGGGTGGCCTTGCCGGCCCTGCGCGCGATCCCGAGCCTGGTGGAGTATTTTTCGGTCAAGCGCGCCGCCAGCTATGCCAAGCAGCGCGCCGCCAACAAGCGCGAAGTGGTCGATTTTTTTGAAAAACAGGCAGCCATCGACCGGATTACCGCAGTCAAGGCCGAGGACCTCCTGATCCGGGAAGACGAGAACGGCACCATCCAGTCGGTCGATTTCTCGTACCGGACCGAGGTGCCCGTCTACGGACCCCTGAGCCTACTGATTACCTATTCAGGAACGCAGCACTGATATGAACCTCGACGCCTTGCAGCAACGACTCGGCTACCGATTCAGCAAGCCCGAATTGCTGCAACAGGCGCTGACGCACCGCAGCCACAGCGCCCAGCACAACGAACGCCTTGAATTCCTGGGCGATTCGGTGCTCAACTGCGCCGTGGCCGACATGCTCTATGGCATGTTCGGCAAGCTCGACGAGGGTGACCTGTCGCGCGTGCGGGCCAACCTGGTAAAGCAGCAGGCCCTGTATGAGATCGCCCAGATGCTGCAGCTGTCCGACACGCTGCGCCTGGGCGAGGGCGAACTCAAGAGCGGAGGCTTCCGCCGTCCGTCCATCCTCGCCGATGCGCTTGAAGCCATCGTCGGCGCGGTGTTCCTCGACGCCGGCTTCGACGCCGCCCGGGCGCTGATCCGCAAGCTCTATATCCCGATCCTGGAGCAGGTCGATCCGCGCACGCTGGGCAAGGACGCCAAGACCCTGCTGCAGGAATACCTGCAGGGCCACAAGATCGCCCTGCCGCAATATAACGTAATCGCCACACACGGGGCCGCGCACAGCCAGCAGTTTGAAGTCGAGTGCACGGTGCCTAAACTGGAAGTCCGGGTGTTCGGCACCGGCGCCTCGCGGCGCGCCGCCGAGCAGGCCGCCGCCAAGCTGGCGCTGGATGAAGTCCAGAAGCTGGTGCCGCAGCTGCTCAAGCGCAGCCGCGCCGAGCGCACCGGCAAGACCCGCAAGCAACCCGTGCCGCAAGACCCACAGCTGTCTCTCAGGTTGAAGGAATGACCGAATCTACCCATCCGCAGCAAGACGCGGCGGATACCCCGGCCGCGGCGTTCCGCTGCGGCACCGTGGCCATCGTCGGCCGCCCCAACGTGGGCAAGTCCACGCTGATGAACGCGCTGGTCGGCCAGAAGATCAGCATCACCTCGCGCAAGGCGCAGACCACGCGGCACCGCATCGTCGGCATCCAGACCACGGATGACGCGCAGTATGTGTTCGTCGACACGCCGGGCTTCCAGACCCGCCACGCCAGCGCGCTGAACCGTTCGCTGAACCGCGCGGTCACGTCCACGCTGTCGTCGGTGGACCTGGTCCTGTTCGTGGTCGAGGCCGGCTACTACGGCGCCGACGACGAGAAGGTGCTGTCGCTGCTGCCGAAGAACACGCCGGTGCTGCTGGTCGCCAACAAGCTGGACCGCGTCAACGGCGAGAACCGCTTGGAAGTGATGATGCCCTTCCTGGAAAAGATGGGGCAGCAGTTCCCGTTCCGCGAAGTGGTGCCGATGACGGCCAAGACCCACGACCATATCGCGCGCCTGTTCGAGATCATCCGGCCCTACCTGCCGGAAGGCGAGCCGATGTACGACGCCGACGCCATGACCGACCGCAGCGAGCGCTTCCTGGCCTCGGAGATCATCCGCGAGAAGGTGTTCCGCTGGACCGGCGACGAGCTGCCGTACACCAGCACCGTGATCATCGACAAGTTCGAGACCGAAGGCCGCCTGCGCCGCGTCTTTGCCACCATCCTGGTCGAGCGCGACGCGCACAAGGCCATGATCATCGGCAACAAGGGCGCCAAGCTCAAGCAGATCTCCACCGAGGCGCGCCTGGACATGGAAAAGCTGTTCGACGGCAAGGTCTACCTGGAAATGTGGATCAAGGTGAAGAGCGGCTGGGCCGACAACGAAGCAGGGCTGCGCGCGTACGGCTACGAGTGAGCACAACAGCGAGCGACCAGTGAGCAAGACGGCTGACATCGCGCGCGCGCCGGCGCCGGCGCCACGGTCCCGCCGCGCCGACCCGGTGGTCGACGAGGCCGCCGAACTGCTCGACAGCAAGGCGCTGCCGGGCATGGCCGACGCGGCCGCGCGCGCGATGATGGACCGCGCCATGCGCATCGTGCCGGCGCGGCCCGAGTCGCGCGTGGCCGAGCAGCCCGGCTTCGTGCTGCACGCCTGGCCGTATCGCGAAACCAGCCTGATCCTGGACCTGTTCACGCGCGACTACGGCCGCATCTCGATGGTGGCCAAGGGCGCCAAGCGCCCGCACTCGGCGCTGCGCGCGGTGTTGCAGCATTTCCACCCGGTCTCGGTGTCATGGAGTGGCCGCGGTGAGGTCAAGACCCTGACCAAGGCCGAGTGGGTCGGCGGCATGCCGCCGCTGGACGGCGACGCGCTGCTGTCTGCGTTCTACCTGAACGAGCTGCTGATGCGCTTCTGCCCGCGCGAGGACGCGCATCCGGCCCTGTTCCGCCATTACCTGACGACGCTGACGCGGCTGGCGCACGGCGAGCAAGCGGGGCTGGTGCTGCGCAGCTTTGAACGCGTGCTGCTGCAGGAAACCGGCTTCGCGGTTGCCTTTGACCAGTGCCTGAGCACCGGCGAGCGGGTCCAGCCGGGCCTGGACTATGTCTACCAGCCAGAGCGCGGCGTGCGCCGCGCGCAGCCGAGCGACCCGTCGTCATGGCCGGTGGTGACTGGCCAGACGCTGCTGGACATGGCGCAGGACGACTACAGCCGCGCGCAGACCGCCGCGCAAAGCCGCGCGCTGATGCGGTTCCTGCTGCATTATTATCTGCAAGGCGCGCCGCTGAAGACGCGCCAGATACTGATCGACCTGCAGTATCTCTGACAGACTCAAGAACCATCCGACTTACTCTTGCACCTGCTCGCATGATCTTCCACGCAAATCCGGGCGTCATTGACCTTGGCGTCAACATCGACCACGTCGCCACGCTGCGCAACGCGCGCGGCACCGTGTACCCCGATCCCATCCGTGCCGCGCTGCTGGCGGAACAGGCCGGCGCCGACCTGATCACGCTGCACCTGCGCGAAGACCGCCGCCATATCCGCGATGCCGACGTGCGCGCGCTGCGCCCGCAACTGGCCACGCGCATGAACCTGGAATGCGCGATCACGCAGGAGATGCTCGACATCGCCTGCGAGATCCGCCCGCAGGACGTGTGCCTGGTGCCGGAGCGCCGCGAGGAAGTGACCACCGAGGGCGGGCTGGATGTGGCCGGGCGTTTCGAGCAGGTCAAGGCGGCGTGCGCGCAGCTGGCCGGCGCCGGCATCCGAGTGTCGCTGTTCATCGATCCCGACGCCGACCAGATCGCTGCGGCGGCCGCGTGCGGCGCGCCGGTGATCGAACTGCATACCGGCCGCTATGCCGATGCGCATACGCCCGACGAGCAGGCGCTCGAGTTCCGCCGCATCGCCGATGGCGTCGATGCCGGCCAGAAGCATGGCCTGGTGGTCAACGCCGGCCACGGCCTGCACTACACCAATGTGCAGCCGATCGCCGCGCTGCCCGGCATCAAGGAGCTGAACATCGGCCACGCGATCGTGGCGCATGCGGTGTTCGCTGGCTGGGAGAACGCGGTGCGCGAGATGAAGGCCATCATGGTCGCCGCGCGCCTGGGCACGCGCTATCCTGCCGCGGGCGCCCCGGCGTGATCTACGGCGTCGGCACCGACATCATCCAGATCGCCCGCGTGCAGGGCGTGATGGAACGCACCAATGGCCGTTTCGCCGAGAAGGTGCTGGGCCCCGATGAGCTGGCCAAGTACCACGCCCGCAAGGCGCGTTCCGAAAAGCGCGGGCTGGCCTTCCTGTCGACGCGCTTCGCTGCCAAGGAGGCGTTCTCCAAGGCCATCGGCCTGGGCATGCGCTGGCCAATGACGTGGCGCGCGATGGAGCTGATGAACCTGCCGTCCGGCGAACCCACGCCGGTGTGCCATGGCGAGCTGGCCGCATGGATGGCGGAACGCGGGCTCACCGTGCGGGTCAGTGTCAGTGACGAGCACGACTTTGCCGTCGCCTTCGCCATTGCCGAGCGTGCGGGCGGGGCGGCTTCCCAACCTACAGCCTTGTGAATCCAACAACTTCCATGTCCAAGAAGAACTCCGGCAAGCGGCCGGGCCCGGTGGTCCTCGACGTCGTCGGCAAGCAGCTCGACGCGGAGGACGCGCGCCGCATCGCGCATCCGCTGACCGGCGGCGTGATCCTGTTCGCGCGCAATTTCGAGTCGCGCGCGCAACTGCAGGCGCTGACGCGCGCGATCCGCGCGGTGCGCGACGACGTGCTGATCTGCATCGACCATGAAGGCGGGCGCGTGCAGCGCTGCAAGACCGACGGCTTCACCCACCTGCCGGCGATGCACCGCCTGGGCGAGCTGTGGGAGCGCGACGTGCTGGCCGCGACCAAGGCGGCAGTCGCCTGCGGCTACGTGCTGGCCGCCGAGCTGCGCGCCTGCGACATCGACCTGAGCTTCACCCCGGTGCTGGACCTGGACTACGGCCGCAGCGCCGTGATCGGCGACCGCGCTTTCCACGCCGATCCGCGCGTGGTGTCGATGCTGGCCGGCCACCTGAACCACGGCCTGCTGCTGGCCGGCATGAGCAATTGCGGCAAGCACTTCCCCGGCCACGGCTATGTCGAGGCCGATTCGCACGTGGCGATCCCGGTCGACGAGCGCTCGCTGGACGAGATCCTGGAGCAGGATGCGCGCCCGTATGAGTGGATGGGGCTGTCGCTGTCGTCGGTGATGCCGGCGCACGTGATTTACCCCAAGGTCGACCCGAACCCGGCCGGCTTCTCGCGCTACTGGCTGCAGGACGTGCTGCGCGCCCAGCTGGGTTTCGAGGGCGTGATCTTCAGCGACGACCTCAGCATGGAAGGCGCCAGCGTCGCCGGCAATGTCACCGAGGCCGCACGCGCCGCGCTGACCGCGGGCTGCGACATGGTGCTGATCTGCAACCACCCGGAGCGCGCCGACCAGTTGCTGACCGAGCTGGACGTGGGCATCGACAAGACCTCGCAGCGCCGCATCCGCAAGCTGTTCGCGCGCAGGAAGCCGCTGGACTGGAACAAGCTGCACCAGGAAGGCGAGTACCGCGCCGCGCTGCGCACGCTGAAAGAGCACGACCTGATCGCCTGAACGGGGTCTCGTGCAGAAACAAAAATGGCAGCCGAGGCTGCCATTTTTGTTGACCGGCCCCGCGCTGAAGCGGGGCGAAGTCAGCGCCTTAGTTGGCGCGGCTGCGGTATTCGCCGGTGCGGGTGTCGATTTCGATCTTGTCGCCGATGTTGCAGAACAGCGGCACTTGCAGCTCGAAGCCGGTGTTGATCTTGGCGCCCTTGAGCACCTTGCCCGACGAGGTGTCGCCCTTGACGGCCGGCTCGGTGTAGACGATTTCACGGACCAGCGTGGTCGGCATTTCAACCGAGATGGCCTTGTCGTTGTAGAACACCACTTCCACGGTCATGCCGTCTTCGAGGTAGTTCAGCGAGTCGCCCATGCTGTCCTGCTCGACTTCGTACTGGTTGTAGTCGGTGTCCATGAACACGTACATCGGGTCAGCGAAGTACGAGTAGGTGCATTCGCGGCGCTCGAGCACCACGACTTCGAACTTGTCGTCGGCCTTGAACACCGACTCGCCCGGTGCGTCCGTCAGCAGGTTCTTGTACTTCATCTTGACCACAGCGGCGTTGCGGCCCGACTTGTTGTATTCGGCCTTCTGCACGACCATCGGATCGCCGCCGATCATGAACACGTTACCGACGCGGAGTTCCTGTGCGATTTTCATCTGAACTGTTTTCCTGAAATAGAAAGTAGGAATTTGGAATGGCGAAGGCGCGCTGCCGGCATCACCTGCGGTGAGCCTGTGAGCCCCAACGAGAGGCGTTCACGCGCTCGCGACCCCGTGCTCAGCTTGCATTCAGGTCTTCGCCCAGTGTCGGTCTGACGCCTGGGAAAGGCCCTGGTTCTCCGGCCCGGTCGCCATTTGAATCAACCGATCATTTTACCCGATTTTCGCAAAACGCCACCAGGTTGGCGGCAAGATCGCCGGGATGCTGCATGCGCCGCTCCCAGCGCGGTGCGATTGCGGCAAGTGCCGGCAGGTGCGCACGCAGGCGCGGCCAGTCCACGGCGTTGCCGTAGCCGTTCCAGGCGTGCCAGAAGTCCGTCAGCGCGGCCGCTGCTTCCGGCGCCACGCCGCCCTGGCCGAACAGGTCGAGCCAGGCGTCCAGCTTGACCCGGTGCGCGGCATCGTCCTGCGGGTAGATATGCCACACCAGCGGCCGCGCCGCCCACTGCGCGCGCACGAAGGAATCCTCGCCGCGCACGAAATTCAGGTCGCAGGCCCACAGCAGTTCGTCAAAGTGCTCCTGGCGGACGAAAGGGATCAGCTGCACGCACAGGCTGCCGCGTTCCACCGGGTCGCCAATCCGCAGCGGGGCGCCCAGCCATTCGGCGACCTGGTCCGCGGCCAGGCCGGCGGGCACCAGGCAATGGACCGCCTCGGCGGCATCGCGCCATTGTTCCAGCAGCGCGGGCAGGGCCGGGTTGCGGTAGGCAAACAGGCTCACGCGCAGCGCATCGGGCCGCGGTGTCACGCTCAACCGGTGCCACAAGGCCGCCTGGGTGGCAGTGCCGCCGACGAAGGCGGCGCGCTGCGCGCCCAGCATCGTTTCCCGCAGCAGGCCGCCGGTGCCTGGCTCGAAGCCGGGGAAGAAGAAATGCTTCACCAACGGCAGCCGCGGATGGGGCGAGGGCATCGCATGGTGCTCCCGTACCCACGGCTCGGCGCTCAGGTATTCCAGGTTGATCCAGGCGGGTTTGGGGTCCCGCGCGGCCATGCGGGCCAGGAAGGCTTGCGGCACATCACAGGCGAAGGCTTCGATGACGGCATCGTGTGGCTCGACCCCGGCGGTGTCATCCACGCCGCTGTCGCCACCCGGCCGCCACGGACGAATTTCCACGCCCGCCAGGCGCTGCACGGTGGCGCCGGTATCGAGTTCCGGCGCCAGCCGCGCGAAGCTGGCCAGGTCATCGACCCACAGCCGCACCGCGTGCCCATGCTCCTGTGCGAGCTGGCGCGCCAGCCGCCAGCAGACGCCGATGTCGCCGAAGTTGTCGATCACGGTGCAGAAGATGTCCCAGGAGCGGATAGGCATGACGGGTGAGGGGCGCGCGGGCGGGGCGCGCGCTGAATTGCTCTAAACTTGCGATTTTAGAGGCCATGCCGTTTTGATGCGCGCAGGCCGTGTAGCGGTCACCGTCCCCAATGTCCGACCAGCAACCCGATTCCCCGAAACCCGCCGACGAAGTTCCGGCCACAACGCCGCCCGAAACGCCGGCCGCCCGGCCAGCCGAGGTGACTGCCGAGGCGGCTGCTGAAGCGCCGCCGGAGCCGTTCGACCCGCGCCCGGTCATTTCCCGCCTGCCCGGCCTGCCGGGCGTGTACCGCTATTTCGATACGGCCGGCAATGTGCTGTACGTGGGCAAGGCGCGCGACCTGAAGAAGCGGGTGTCGAGCTATTTCAACAAGACCCAGCTGTCGCCGCGCATTGCGATGATGGTGGCGCGCATTGCCCGCATCGATACCACCGTGGTGCGCACCGAGGCCGAGGCGCTGCTGCTCGAGAACAACCTGATCAAGGCGCTGGCGCCGCGCTACAACATCCTGTTCCGCGACGACAAGTCGTACCCGTTCCTGAAGCTGACCGGGCACCGCTTCCCGCGCATGGCGTACTACCGCGGCGCCACCGACCGCAAGCACCAGTACTTCGGGCCGTTCCCTAGCGCCTATGCGGTGCGCGAGAGCATGCAGATCCTGCAGAAGGTGTTCCAGCTGCGCACCTGCGAGGACAGCGTCTTCAACAACCGCACGCGGCCGTGCCTGCTGCACCAGATCCATCGCTGCACCGGGCCGTGCGTCAACGCCATCAGCGAAGAAGACTATGCGCGCGATGTCGCCAACGCGGCGCGCTTCCTGCAAGGCCGCCAGACCGAGGTGCTGGAAGGCCTGCAGGGCAAGATGGAACAGCATGCCGAGCGGCTGGAGTTCGAGCAGGCCGCGGCCGTGCGCGACCAGATCGCGGCGCTGTCGACCGTGCTCAAGCGCCAGGCGGTGGAAGAGGTGGGCGGGCAGGCGCGCGACATCGACGTGCTGGCCGTGGCCGTGGAGGGCGGGCGTGCCTGCGTCAACCTGGCCATGGTGCGCGGCAGCCGCCATCTGGGCGACAAGGCCTACTTCCCGGCCCATGCCGACGAAGCGGCGATGATCGTCGAGGATGCCGATGAGCGCGCCGGGGAGCGCGAGGATGGGGCGGACAGCGCCGCGGCGCTGCCGCTGACCGTCGACCGCATCGCCACGCGGGTGCTGTCGGCCTTCATGGTGCAGCATTACCTGGAGCAGCCGGCGCCGCCTATCATCGTCGTCAGCCATGCGCCGGACGATGCCACGGTGCTCGAGGCGCTGACGCTGCACGCCGGGCGCAAGGTCACGTTGGTGCGCCAGCCGCAGGGCCAGCGCAAGGTCTGGCTGGAGATGGCGCAGCAGGGCGCGGCGCTGGCGCTGTCGCGCCGGCTGGCCGAGCAGGGCAGCCAGGAGGCGCGCACGCGCGCGCTGGCCGAGACCATCGGGCTGGACCTGGAAGATCTGGCGCTGCTGCGCGTGGAATGCTTCGACATCAGCCATACCGCCGGCGAGGCCACCCAGGCATCGTGCGTGGTGTACCACCACCACGACATGCAGAACAGCGAATACCGCCGCTACAACATCCAGGACATCATCCCCGGCGATGACTACGCGGCCATGCGCCAGGTGCTGACGCGGCGCTACCAGAAGCTGGTCGAGCAGATCCAGGAAGACGGCGGCATGGAGGCCGGCAGTGAAGCCGCGGCGCAGGTGCCGCAGATCGTGCTGATCGACGGCGGCAAGGGCCAGGTCGAGGTGGCGCGGCAAGTGTTCGAAGAGCTTGGGCTGGATATCGGGCTGCTGGTCGGCGTGGCCAAGGGCGAGGGCCGCAAGGTCGGCCTGGAGACACTGGTGTTCGCCGATGGCCGCCCCTCGCTGGAACTGGGGCAGGGCAGCGCCGCGCTGATGCTGGTGGCGCAGATCCGCGACGAGGCGCACCGTTTTGCCATCACCGGCATGCGCGCGCGCCGTGCCAAGACGCGCACCACCTCGCGCCTGGAAGAGATCGAGGGCATCGGCGCGCGCCGGCGCCAGAAGCTGCTGACCCGCTTTGGCGGGCTGCGCGGCGTGATGGCCGCCAGCATCGATGAGCTGGCCAGCGTCGAGGGCATTTCACGCGGCCTGGCCGAAGAGATCTACCGGCAGTTGCACTGAGCGCGCGGGGCCGCGGGGTGGGAAATTGGCCAGTGATGGTCGATTGGTCCGGAAATCGGCGACAATCGCAAGATTGGTTACCGTCCCCCGCCGCCCGAGTTCCATGCCCTTCAATTTCCCGATCCTGCTGACCTGGCTTCGCGTCGCCATGATTCCCCTGGTGGTTGGCGTGTTCTACCTGCCCGACGCGTGGCTGCCGATGCACGCCAAGAACCTGACGGCGGCGTCGTTCTTCATCATTGCCGCGGTCACGGACTGGCTGGACGGGTTCCTTGCGCGGCGCTGGAACCAGACCTCGTCGTTCGGGGCCTTCCTGGATCCGGTCGCCGACAAACTGATGGTGACGGCGGCGCTGCTTTCGCTGCTGGCACTGGGCCGGGTCACGGACCTGATCGCGCTGGTGATCATCGGGCGCGAGATCACCATTTCGGCGCTGCGTGAATGGATGGCGCAGATCGGGGCCTCCAAGAGCGTGGCGGTGAACTTCCTCGGCAAGCTCAAGACCACGGTGCAGATGGTGGCGATCCCGCTGCTGCTGTACAGCGACCGCCTGCTCGGCTTCGATGCCCACTTGCTCGGCACGTGGATGATCTACGTGGCGGCGGTGCTGACGCTGTGGTCGATGTTCTATTACATGAAGCTTGCCTGGCCGCAGATCCGCGAGCGCAGCGGGATGGTGGCGCGCGCCGGCGCGCAGAAGTGAAAAGAATTTTTGAAAAGGTGTTGACGACGAGGGCAGTTCTTTGCATAATCTCATTCTCGTTGCTGACGACGCAAACGAAAGCAGCGAGATAAGGTTGGTTTGGCGCAAGATGTTGTGAGATAACAGCGTGTTGCGGCATAAAACACCTTAGTTGGATTTCGGCAGTGCCCCTGCGGGAGTAGCTCAGTTGGTAGAGCGCAACCTTGCCAAGGTTGAGGTCGCGAGTTCGAGACTCGTCTCCCGCTCCAGGTTAAAGAAGGTCCGGCAGCGTGCTTGCGCGATGCGGGGCTGGCAGTAAAAAGTTGTATGCGGGAGTAGCTCAGTTGGTAGAGCGCAACCTTGCCAAGGTTGAGGTCGCGAGTTCGAGACTCGTCTCCCGCTCCAATCCCCAAAGGGAAGCACCGCTTCCCTTTTTGTTTGGGTTGAATCGCCGCAAGACATTGCCGGAAGCTGCGCTCCGGCAGCATCGGCTGAATGCGGATACAATCCAGCAGCACGTCACCTGGCGGGGTGGCAGAGTGGTTATGCAGCGGCCTGCAAAGCCGTGTACGCCGGTTCGATTCCGACCTCCGCCTCCAGTTGCATGCAGAACGGCGCCTCGCGGCGCCGTTTTTGTTTTCCGGGCCAGTTCCCTGCCTCGCCTTCAGTCAAGCAGGCGCCGGATCGTCCGCCATCTCCGCGCCTCGGGCACGTGGCGGGCATGTTACATTACTCCTGTCGTACGCTTTTCGGGGGGCTCCGCGTGATGGATAGCGGGGCCGCATGTCAATCGCCATCCCCGATCCGTGACGCGCCGCCGGCGTGTCCGGGGCCGCTGCGGCACTTCCCGTTCTTCCCCGTTCCGATGCTGCTGCCAATTGTTGCGGCGACTTCCCCGCGCTGACCGCTGGTGCGCGCCGGATGCGCTGTCGCGGTTGCCAGGGCCGGGAGCGGGTTAGCCGTTCAGCCCCTGACACGAGGAATCCCGCGCGCATGCATCACGCCACCCCGCTTATCAGTACCATCGTCGGCGGTATCGTCCTGGCCTTTATCCTTGGCGCCATCGCCAGCCGGCTGCGCCTGCCGCCGTTGATCGGCTACCTGTGCGCGGGCATCGTGGTCGGTCCGCACACGCCCGGCTATACCGCCGACCAGGCCCTGGCGCCGGAGTTGGCCGAGCTTGGCGTGATCCTGCTGATGTTCGGGGTGGGGCTGCACTTTTCGATCAAGGACCTGATGGCGGTCAAGCGCATTGCCATTCCGGGGGCGGTGGTGCAGATCGGCATCGCCACGCTGATGGGCATGCTGGTGGCCTGGGGCTTCGGCTGGTCATGGGGGCAGGGGCTGGTGTACGGACTGGCGCTGTCGGTGGCGAGCACCGTGGTGCTGCTAAAGGCCTTGCAGGAGCGTGACCTGGTGGAGTCGCCGCAGGGCCGCATCGCGGTCGGCTGGCTGATCGTGGAAGACCTGGCGATGGTGCTGGCCCTGGTGCTGCTGCCGGCCATGGCAGGCCTGCTGGCGGGCGCCGGCGAAACATCGGGCGAGGCCGCGCCGGCCACCGGTGACGTGGTGCTCGCGATCTTCGCAACGCTGGGCAAGGTGGCCGCTTTCGTCGCGGTGATGCTGGTGATCGGCCGGCGCTTTATCCCGTGGATGCTGGAGCGCATCGTCTGGACCGGCAACCGCGAGATGTTCCGCCTGGGTGTGCTGGCGACGGCGCTGGGCGTGGCCTACGGCGCCTATGCGCTCTTTGGCGTGTCGTTCGCGCTGGGTGCGTTCTTTGCCGGCATGGTGCTGGCGGAGTCCGAGTTCAGCCATCGTGCGGCCGAAGAGTCGCTGCCGCTGCGCGATGCCTTCGCCGTGCTTTTCTTCGTATCCGTGGGCATGCTGTTCGACCCGATGGTGCTGGTCAACGACCCGTGGGGCGTGCTGGCGACGGTGTTTATCATCGTGGTGGGCAAGTCGCTGGCGGCGCTGGGCATAGTGCGTGCCTTCGGGCATTCCGGGCAGACCGGCATGACTATTGCCGTGAGCCTGGCGCAGATCGGCGAGTTCTCGTTCATTCTCGCCAGCCTCGGCGTCTACCTGAAGATCCTGCCCGAGCGCGGCCAGGCGCTGATCCTGGCCGGGGCGCTGCTGTCGATCATGCTCAATCCGGTGCTGTTCCACCTGCTCGACCTGTACACGGCGCGGCGCAATCGCAGCGCGGATCCGCAGCCGGCATGACCGTAGCCTGGGTTCGGCTCAGCCGCCGATCCGCGGCGCCATGGTGCGCAGGTATTCGGTAAAGGCCAGCAGCCCCTGGGTCGGGAACTTGTCCTGGTGCACCACCAGCTGCAGCGGCCGCACGATGCGTGGCAGGCCGTCGCGGATCGCCACCAGCGTGCCGCGTTCCAGTTCATCGCGCACCACATGCAGCGACAGGCAGCTGACGCCGAAGCCGCTCATCACGGCGCGCTTGATGGCTTCGGCGTTGCCCAGTTCCAGCGCGAAGCGCAACTCGCCCAGCAGCGGCACCAGCCGTTCCTCGATGACCTCGCGCGTGCCCGAGCCGGGCTCGCGCACGATCCACTCGGCATCGCGCAGCGCCACCAGGTCATGCGGCACGGCCGCAAGCGGATGCGAGGGGCCGACTACCACCACCATCTCGTCATCGCACCAGCGCACGCTGCGCAGGTCGCGCTCATGGCTGGCGCCTTCGACCAGGCCGATATCGGCGTCGAACTGCAGCAACGATTGCAGCACCTCGCGGGTATTGCCGATGCGCAGGTCCAGCGTGCACGGGCCACTGCGCGAATGGCGGAAGCCAGCCAGCAGCGGCGGCAGGATGTAGCTGCCTATGGTATTGCTGGCCGCGATGCGCAGCTGCACTCCAGTCTGGGTGGCAAAGCGCTCCAGTTCCTGGGCCTGGTCCAGCAGCGACAGCGCGCGCGGGAAAAACTGGCGCCCGGTCTCGTTGATGCTGAGCCGGCGGGCCACGCGGTCGAACAGCGGGCTGTCGAGCGCGCGCTCCAGCTCGGCCAGCGAGGCGCTGACGGCCGACTGCGACATCGCAAGTGCCTGCGCCGCCGCCATGGTGCTGCCATGCTGGGCCACGGCAACGAAGACGGAAAGCTGGCGCAGTGTCAGGCGCAGGGGGCGGTGTTCAGGGCGCGGGTCGGGGCGGTGGTCCATATCGAAATAATCAATAACGTATAACGATATTACCCGTTTTACGGGTTAGAGGGGTGCCAGTACGCTTGAGTCACTAAAGAACACGACCCGAGCCTGCCATGTCCTCCGTCTCCGCCCCCCGCACCACCCCGGCCGCCGCACCGGCCTTGCCGCCGCCGTGGTCGCAGCGCCTGCTGACGCTGGTCCCGCTGGGCGGCATTGCCTGGCTGGCGATTGCGCTGGCCGAGCATCCGGCCGTGGCGCGCTATGGCCTCAGCGCGCTGACGCTGGCCATGTGCGCCGGCATGGTCGCAGCCAACACGCTGCCGCGTCACTGGCTGGCGCCGCTGGCCCCCGGCATGCAGGTCGCACGCCACCACCTGCTGCGGCTGGGCGTGGCGCTGTACGGGCTGCGCCTGACCTTTGCCTCGATCGTCGCGCTGGGCCTGCCGGGCATCGTGGTGCCGCTGACCATGCTGGTGGGCACGCTGCTGTTCGGCACCTGGGTGGGTACGACGTTCTTCGGCCTGAGCCGCCGCGAAGCGATCCTGGTCAGCTCCGGCAGCGCCATCTGCGGTGCCGCCGCCGCCATCGCCGTATCGTCGGTGGTGCGCACCGACGACAAGCAGACCGCCGTGGCGGTGGCGACGGTGGTGCTGTTCGGCACCGTCGGCATGCTGCTCTATCCCTATCTGTACGAACTGGCGACCGGCCATTGGCACTGGGCCGTCAGTGAGCGCATGTTCGGCATCTTTACCGGCGCGACGCTGCACGAGGTGGCCCAGGTGATCGCCGCGGGCAAGATGATCAGCGAGCCGACCGCAGACGCTGCCGTGGTGGCCAAGATGGTGCGCGTGCTGGCATTGGGTCCGCTGCTGCTGGTGATGGCACTGTGGCCGCAGCGCGGCGAACAAGCGGAGCAAGGTACTGCAGGCGGCAGCCGCCTGCACGGCATCCTGAAGTCGGTGCCGTGGTTCGCGGTGGGGTTTGTCGCGGTGATGGCGGTCAACTCGGCCGGCACCGTGCCCACTGCCTGGAAGGCGCCGCTGATCGCGCTGGACAACTGGCTGCTGGCCTGCGCGATGCTGGCGATCGGCCTGCACACCCGCATCGGCGACCTGGTGCGCGCCGGACGCAAGCCGCTGGCGCTGGCCGGTGTGTTGTTCGTGTTCCTGATGGGTGTGGGCGCGCTGATGTGCTACGCGATGGCCTGACGCGCGCGGACCTGAAGGCATCAGAAGAGGGGGCCGATGGCCCCTTCTTTTATTTTGGCGCGGGAGCGGAAGGGGGCGGCTGTACGCCCTGGTGCGGCCGACGGGACTCGAACCCGTAAGCCTGGAAAGGCGGCAGATTTTAAGTCTGCTGAGTCTACCAATTTCTCCACGGCCGCACGACAAGCCCGGTATTGTGGTGGCTCCGCATCCCGGATGCAAGCGCGTTGCTGGTGCGCGCGCCGGGCGCGCGAAAATGTGACGCCACTGTTACGGCTGGTAACAATGTCGACCTTGCCGTTGCACCTGGAAAATTCCGAACCCCTACAATACGGATTAAGAGAAATCTCACATTGAGAGGCGGATATGAAACGTTGGTGGCTCGCAGCATTCGGTGTCGCAGCCGGGCTTGCTTCCGGGGCAGCAATGGCCCATGTGAGCGTCGGCGTGGCAATCGGCGTGCCGGGCGTAGTGGTTGGCGCGCCCGCCTACTATCCGCCAGCCCCGGCTTACTATGCACCGCCGCCTGTCGTGGTGGCGCCCGCGCCGGTCTACTATGGCCCGCCCCCGGTGGTGGTACGCCCGCGTCCGGTTTATTACGGTCCTGGCTACTACGGCCCGCCGCGTTACTACGGCGGCCACCGCGGCTACTATGGCCCGCCGGGATACCATCGTGGGCACGGCCATGGCCACCGGCATGGGCATGGCCATGGCCGTTGGCGCGACGACTGATCGTCGTTCGAGCTGCGCAAGCTTTTTGAAAGAGAAGGGGCCCTCTGGGGCCCCTTCCTTTTCCTGCCGCACTGCGACATGAGGCGCTGAAGCCAGTTCCCGGAAATTCGCCCCCTTGCTGAGAGTAGTCAAATTATTTGAACAGACTGCTCAAAGCATCACCTCTATCGTCATAAGGGTTTTCCCCTAAACTATCGTTGTGACATCGTGATGACGGCACCGCAAAGTGCTGCACGGTGCCTCGACTAACAATAGCAAGGGGAATATCCATGAAGATCACACAAGCCGTTGCTGCCGTCGCAGCGCTGGCCGCGCTGGGCGCGCTTTCCACCTCCGCATTTGCCGCCGTCGGCAAGGTCGATCCGTACCTGGACGGCGCCAGGGTCGGCAAGACGGACCCGTACACCGATGGTGCCAAGATGGGCAAGGTTGATCCGTTCACCGACGGTGCCCGCCTCGGCAAGCCCGATCCATACACTGATGGCGCGCGCATGGGCAAGCCTGATCCGTACTCGGACGGCGCCTGAATCGCTGTTGTCCGTCCATGATGAATGGCCCGCCAAGCGCGGGCCATTTTTGTTTTTGCCCGCGCTCCGGCGCACCGCAATGGGGCGCCTGTCATGACGATGGCGGGGGTGCGGCGCTATACTTCGGCCTCAACCAAATGAATGATCAGGAGAGTGGCATGCAGCAAAAGACGGTTCTGACGGCAGACGACGTGAAGAAGATCATGGCCGCTGCGGAAACCGAGGCGAAGAATCATCAATGGGCCGTGTCCATCGTCGTGGTGGACGATGGCGGCCATCTGCTGGCGATGCAGCGCCTGGATGGTGCCGCGCCGATCTCGGCCTATATTGCCGGCGAGAAGGCCCGTACCTCGGCGCTGGGCCGTCGCGAGTCGAAGGTCTACGAAGACATGATCAACAACGGCCGCTACTCGTTCATGACGGCGCCGGTGCTGCAAGGCATGCTGGAGGGCGGCGTGCCCATCGTCTGCAACGATCAGGTGGTCGGTGCCGTGGGCGTGTCGGGCGTGAAGTCGACCGAAGACGCGCAGATCGCGCGTGCCGGCATCGCTGCGCTGGGCCTGTAAAGCCCTTGCGCCGGCCACTGTGCTGGCGCATGAAAATGCCCCGCAGGCATGGCCTGCGGGGCGGCATAAAAGAGGGCATGGCTGGGTACGGTCGGCCCGGCGTGGGGTCTGAATCCCGCCCGCGGCACCAGTACCTGGCTACTGCCCAACACCTCGTTCCGAGGTGGTCCCCACAAAAGTCTTTACTGTCACGTACGTGGCACCCGCGCCCAACGCGGGTCTCGATCGCTTCCCTCTGGCTTCAACCTTGCGGTATTGCCGCAGGGCCGCGTCATTTCGTCAGGATCAGCTTGCCGTAGCGCGTGACGCGCAGCGTGTAGACATCGCCGTTGTGCAGGATCGGCAGGGTGCTGGCGCCGTGCATGATGGCGTCCAGGGCCACCGGCTCGCCGGCAGGCGCCGGCGACAGGCTGTCGCGCACCAGTGCCTCCAGCCGGGCGGGCAGGGCCGCGACCGCGGACTTCACGGATGCGATGGTCGACGGTGCCGCCTTCGCGCTGGCCTCGCGGCGCGGTTGCGCGGCGACCTCGACGCGGCGCAGCGACAGCCGGCGGCGGGTGACTTCACGCGGTTGCGACAGCGGCAGGGAAAGTGTGCTCATCTTCTGGCTCCGTTCTGCAAAAAGGGCGCGCCGGTCATGGCGCAGTCGATGGAATGATATTAAATGAGAATTGTTATCATTACAATAGCATCCGACCGAGATTCGCGGAACGACCATGAGCGCCGGTGAAGGGCGCAGCGACGACGCAGCGCAGGCTGGCGGCATGAATCGGCGGCATCAACGACAAAGGGCACCCTGAGGTGCCCTTTGTCGTTCTGGAGCGCCTGGCGGCGCCCGCTTACTGCTTGGGTTCGGTGATAAAGCCGATCTTGCCCAGGCCGCCGTGCTGCGCGGCGGCCATGACCTCGGCCACGCGCTCGTAGCGCACCTCGCGGTCCGCGCGCAGGTGCAGCTCAGGCTGCGGCTGCTGCTGCGCGGCCAGCGCGATATTGCTTTCCAGCGTGGCCTGGTCCACTTCCACCTGGTTCCAGAAGACCTTGCCGGCAGCGTCGATCGAGACGTTGATGTTCTGCGGCTTCGGGTCGTTCGGGGTGTTGGTGGCGCGCGGCAGGTCGATCTTCACCGCGTGGTTGATCACGGGGATGGTGATGATGAAGATGATCAGCAGCACCAGCATGACGTCGACCAGCGGCGTCATGTTGATCTCGCTCATCACCTCGTCGTCGTCGCCGTCGAGAGTACCGAATGCCATGATGACTTCCTTGCTAGCGGTTTAGCGCTGTGCCGCGGCCAGGCGCACGGTGCCGTCTTCGGTGCGGGCGCCAGTGGGGCGCACGCGCGCGCCGGTGACGAAGTAGGCGTGCAGGTCGTGGGCAAAGCGGTTGAGCTTCGAGATCACCGACTTGTTGCCGCGGGTGAGGGCGTTATAGCCCAGCACGGCGGGAATTGCCACGGCCAGGCCGAAGGCGGTCATGATCAGCGCCTCGCCCACGGGGCCGGCAACCTTGTCGATGGTCGGCACGCCCGAGGCGCCGATGCCGATCAGCGCGTGGTAGATGCCCCACACGGTGCCGAACAGGCCGACGAACGGTGCGGTCGAGCCCACCGAAGCCAGCACTGCCAGGCCCGACTGCATGTGCGCCACCGACTCGTCGATGGAGCTCTTGAGCGAGCGGGTCAGCCAGTCAGAGATGTCCATCACGTCGTGCAGCTGCGGCTGGCTGGCGCGGTGGTGCTGGGCGGCTTCCTTGCCGGCGATAGCCAGCGTGCGGAACGGGTTGGAATCGCCGGCGCCCAGGGTTTCGAGCGCGTGGTCGAAGTCGTCCGAGTGCCAGAAGCGCTTTTCCGCGCCGTGCGCCATCTTCTTCAGGCGCACCAGATCCCACGCCTTGGTAAGGATCACGATCCATGAGGCGAGCGACATGATCAGCAGAATGATCGCGGTCGCACGCATGACGAAGTCGCCTTGCGTCCAGAGGTGGGAGAGTCCGAGGTCCTGCATGTGTTGGTTCCTGGTGAGTTCGCTTGGTTTAGGTCAGATCAGAGATCGGAAATCTGGGGCGGTCAGTTCAGTTCGAAGCCGATTGGCTGCTGCGCCGTGACGGCGACGGCGCGGCCGTTGTCCATGTAAGGCTTGCAGCGCATGCTCTGCACGGCCTCTACCGCGGCCTGGTCCAGGCGCGACGAACCGCTCGAGGATACGACGGAAGTCTTCACGACCTTGCCGCTTTCGTCGGTGGTCAGGCGCACCACGGCCTTGCCGGTCTCGCCCATGCGGCGTGACTGGGAAGGATACTTCGGTTGCGGCGCCGTGCACTGGATTTCGCCGATGCCGACTGCGCGCGGCGCGGCGGATACCGGCGCCGGGGCGGGCTCAGCGGCCGGTGCCGGGGGTGCCGGCGGCGCGGGAGGGGCCTCGGGCGCGTTCGGTGTCGGCGGCAGGCTGGCTACCGGCTGCGGGGTTGGCTTGGGCTGCGGCGGGGTCGGCTTGGGCGTGGTCACCTTCACCTGCTTAGGCGGGGTTTCCTGCTTGGGCTTGGGTTTGGGCGGCTCCGGCGGGGCTTCCTGCTTGGGAGGCTCCAGCGGGATGATGCGCGCGACGATTTCCGGCGAGATCACCGCCTCGGTCAGCTTGCGGCCCAGGCCGCTTTGGATCAGGTAGAGCAGGCCGACGTGGAACAGCAGTACGGCAAGCGTAATCTTGAGGAAGCGTTGGTCGAACATGTGTCAACAACAAAAGTCTGCCAGCGGTGGCACCGCAGCGGCGCTGTGCGCCGTCACTTGCGATAAAACAGGATCAGCGAGATGCCGCAACCGACCAGCAGGCTAAGCAGCAATTCCATGATAAACGCTCCTTCAACTGGGTTGCCGTGGGAGCGCCACTCTGGGGCAGCGTGTCAGCGGGCTAGTATAAACGATAATGATTCTTATTTGTTGTGATTTGTGCGTCGCAACTGGAATTTTCCGGCGCGGCACGTTATACCGGCAAGTCCAGGCAGCATTTCGGGAGGTGATGCAGCGGTACACGCGCGCTGGCGCGCTCTGGCACTTTGCTGCGCTTCGGTGCCCCAGGCCACAATCGCCGGTGCCCGTTGCGCACAGGCATGCGCGGTTGGCACCAAAGCGCGCTAGCATAGGAAGAAACTGCAGACGTGGCGGTGCCCCGGTCGCGGCCCCGCCATCGCGCACAGCGCGCTCGGGGACCCGTCCATGGACTTCACACGTTTTGCTGAAGATGACCGATCGACGATTCTGCGCTCCATGCCTGGCACATCGTCCAGTTCAGCATTGGACTGGATGTGCGCGCAGTTTGCCCTGCGCGTGGTTTGCGCACTGGGCCCGCGCTTCAACCTGCGCAGCAATATCAACGATGTCCTGACCGTCAGCGCGCAGGAGATGGTGTGGCCGTACGGCGTGGTGCTGCGCGTGCAGCGCTTCCTGGCCGCGCGCTGCGCCGACATGCCCGCCTGGAAGGGCACCGCCCGCCTGACCCCTGAGGAATTCCTGGACCGCCACGGCCAGTGGAACAGCGCTTTCGATGAAAGCGCGCTGTTCTATTACCTGGACGAGTACGTCAAGCACCACGCCAAGGACATGTTCGCCGTGTTCGACGCTTCGGCCGCTGCCATCGCCCAGCGCCTGGAAGGCGAGCGCGTGCTGCTGGTGCGCAATATCGACATGCTCAGCCATGTGCTGGACCTGCCCGACCACGAGCGCACGCTGCTGCTGTACGCCGCGCTGGCCAAGTACAAACGCGACCTGCGCGCGGTGATGGTCGACTGCAAGGTGGCGCACAGCCAGGAAGCGTTCCAGATCCTGGCCGGGCTGACCGGCGCCGGCGCCGCCGACGTGGCCGCCTCGCTGCGGCCGGGCTCGCGGCTGGAGACGCTGAACCTGATCGAGCAGCCGCTGCCGGAAAACAGCGTGACCGACCTGGGCGACCTGATGCGGCTCTCAGACCGGCTGCTGCACGTGCTGCTGGGCAACTACGCCAACGAAGCCGAGATGATGGCGGTGTTCACGCGCCCGGCCGCGCCGCCCACGCTGACCACGGCCGACTACCCCCATGTCGAGACCGACGCGCGCTACCTGTGCGCGCTGCTGAGCAATGCCACGCGCCAGCATGCGAGCGGCGTCAACGTGCTGATCTATGGCCCGCCCGGCACCGGCAAGACCGAGTTTGCGCGGCTGCTGGCGCGCGAGGCGGGGTGCGAGCTGTATGAAGTCGATTGCCTGGACCGCGACGGCAACAGCCTGTCGGGCAAGGACCGCTACCGCTCGCTGCAGGTGTCGCAGGCCTTCCTGCGCGGGCGTGCCCATACCGCGCTGCTGTTCGATGAGGTGGAAGACGTCTTCCCCGGCAGCGCGCGCGAGCTTATGAGCCTGTTCGGCCAGGAAGACACGCGCGCCTCGGTCAACGGCAAGGCCTGGGTCAACCAGACGCTCGAGCAGAACCCGGTGCCGGTGATCTGGATCTCGAATTCGATCCGGCAGATCGACCCGGCCTACCTGCGCCGCTTCCAGTTCCACCTGGAACTGAAGATCCCGCCGCCGCTGGTGCGCGAGAACATCATCCGCAAGCACCTGGGCGGGCTGGATGTCAGCGACGCCTTTATCACCGGGCTGGCCGGGCGCAAGACGCTGACGCCGGCACAGGTGCAGTCGGCCGCGCGCTTCGTCGAGCTGGCGCGCCCCGATGTTGAGGAACCGGTCGAGGCGCTGATCCTGCGCCAGCTGGAACACGCCGACCGCGCCATGGGGCTGCGCCCCGAGGCCGAGGCGCGGCCGGTGGTCACGCACTACCGGCTGGAGAACCTGCACCTGGAAACCCGCTATGAGGTGGTCAAGATCGTCGACGCGCTGCGCGTGCGCCAGCGCGGCACGTTGTGCTTCTACGGCCCGCCCGGCACCGGCAAGACCGCGCTGGCCGAGCATATCGCGGCCGAGCTGGACCTGCCGCTGATGATCCGCCGCGCCTCCGACCTGATGAGCAAATATGTGGGCGAGACCGAGCAGCAGATCGCCGCGATGTTCGCGCGTGCCGAAGAGGATGGGGCGGTGCTGCTGCTGGACGAGGCCGACAGCTTCATGCAGAGCCGCCAGCAGGCGGTGCGCAACTATGAGATCTCCGAGGTCAACGAGATGCTGCAGGGTATGGAGCGCTTCAACGGCATCTTTATCTGCACCACCAATCTGTTCGACCGCATCGACGAGGCCGCGCTGCGCCGCTTCTCGTTCAAGATCCGCTTCCTGGCGCTCAAGCCCGCGCAGCGCGTGGCGATGTTTGTCGACGAGGCGCTTAACGGCGACGCCGCCGGCCTGACCGACGCCATGCGCCGGGAGCTGGATGCAATGGATTGCCTGACGCCGGGCGACTTTGCCACCGTCAAGCGCCAGTGCGTGCTGCTGGGCGAGGCGCTGACACCGGATGAATTCCTGGCGCAGCTGCGCCAGGAGCATGCGATCAAGCCCGAGGTGCGGGAGCACCGGCCACTGGGCTTTTTGCAGTAGGGAAGGCGCCGGCCGCAGTGTCGGCTACAGCGCGGGCGCCGGCTCGATCACCACTGTCTCGGCATCGGCCTGCACCTGCAGCAGCGTGGCTGCCATGGCACGCAGGTGCGCGGCGTCCTTGGTGGAGGCAAAGCGGTCGTGCGGCGTGGCATCGGGCGCGGCAGCCATGCCGTGCTCGGCCAGCTTGCGCGCGAGCTGGCGCGCGATCGCGCTGCCGGTGTCGACCAGCGCCAGCTGGTCGCCCACCATCGCGCGGATGGTGCCAGAGAGGAAGGGGTAGTGGGTGCAGCCCAGCACCAGTGTGTCGGCGCCGGCTTCGAGCATGGGTGTGAGGTAGGCATCGAGCCGCTCGCGCACGGCGGGGCCGTCGACATCGCCTTGCTCGATCAGCGACACCAGGCCGAGGCCGGCTTCGCAGATAAAACGGCTTTCTCCATCCAGCGACGCCAGCAGCCGCCCGAACTTGGCGCTCTTGAGCGTGTTGGCGGTCGCCAGCACGCCCACCACCTTGCTGCGGCTGGCCGCGGCGGCCGGCTTCAGGCCCGGTTCCACGCCGATGATCGGAAGCGGCAGTTGCTTGCGCAGCAGCTCCACGGCATGGCCGGTGGCCGTGTTGCAGGCGATCACCAGCGCCTTGCAGCCCTGGGCGATCAGCCATTCGCAGGCCTGCAGGGTGCGCGCTTCGACAAACTTCTCGGGCTTCTCGCCGTACGGCGCGTATTTTGAATCGGCCAGGTACAGCAGCGATTCATGGGGCAGCAGCGCGCGAATCTCGCGCAGCACGGACAGGCCGCCGAGGCCGGAATCGAAGACGCCGATGGGTGCGGGGTTCACTGGGGTGCAGGGACGACAAGAAACAAGGTAGAAAAAAGCCGGGTCGGAACCCGGCTTTTTATCGAGCGCGACGGCAGATTCTACCGTCTTGCCAGGCTTACAGCGCGGCGACCGGGATCTTGCCGATCTTGGCTTGCCATTCGGCGGGGCCGGTCTTGTGCACCGAGGTGCCTTCGCTGTCCACGGCGACTGTCACCGGCATGTCCTTGACGTCGAACTCGTAGATCGCTTCCATGCCCAGGTCTTCGAAGCCAACCACCTTGGCTTCCTTGATCGCCTTGGCCACCAGGTAGGCGGCGCCGCCCACGGCCATCAGGTAGGCCGACTTGTGCTTCTTGATGGCCTCGATCGCCACCGGGCCGCGCTCGGCCTTGCCGATCATCGAGATCAGGCCGGTTTCGGCCAGCATCATCTCGGTGAACTTGTCCATGCGCGTGGCGGTGGTGGGGCCGGCCGGGCCGACGGCCTCGTCGCGAACCGGATCGACCGGACCGACGTAGTAGATCACGCGGTTCTTGAAGTCCACCGGCAGCTTTTCGCCCTTGGCCAGCATGTCGGCAATGCGCTTGTGCGCGGCGTCGCGGCCGGTCAGCATCTTGCCGTTGAGCAGCAGGGTCTGGCCCGGCTTCCACGAGGCGACTTCTTCCGGCGTCAGCGTGTTCAGGTCGACGCGCTTGGAGGTCTCGGTGTTCGGTGCCCACTCGACCTTCGGCCATTGCGACAGGTCAGGCGCTTCCAGCTTGGCCGGGCCGCTGCCGTCCAGCGTGAAGTGCACGTGGCGGGTGGCGGCGCAGTTGGGGATCATCGCGACCGGCTTGGACGCGGCGTGCGTCGGGCAGGCCATGATCTTGACGTCCAGCACGGTGGCCAGGCCGCCCAGGCCCTGCGCGCCGATGCCGAGCGCGTTGACCTTCTCGTACAGCTCGACGCGCAGTTCCTCGACCCAGTCCTTGGGGCCGCGGGCGATGATGTCCTGGATGTCGATGGACTCCATCAGCGATTCCTTGGCCATCACCATGGCCTTCTCGGCGGTGCCGCCGATGCCGATGCCCAGCATGCCCGGCGGGCACCAGCCCGCGCCCATGGTCGGCACGGTCTTCAGCACCCAGTCGACGATCGAGTCGGACGGGTTCAGCATCACGAACTTGGACTTGTTCTCCGAGCCGCCGCCCTTGGCCGCGACCTGGATGTCGACGGTATTGCCCGGCACCACTTCGTAGTGGATCACGGCCGGGGTGTTGTCCTTGGTGTTCTTGCGGCCGCCTTCGGGCGGGCTGACGATCGAGGCGCGCAGCACGTTGTCCGGATGCGTGTAGCCGCGGCGCACACCCTCGTTGATCATGTCGGTCAGGCCCATGGTGGCGCCGTCCCAGCGCACGTCCATCCCCGCCTTGACGAAGATCGTGACGATGCCGGTGTCCTGGCAGATCGGGCGCTTGCCCTCGGCGCACATGCGGCTGTTGGTCAGGATCTGCGCGATTGCGTCCTTGGCCGCCGGGCTCTGCTCCAGCTCATAGGCGCGGCCCAGGCTGGTGATGTAGTCCATCGGGTGGTAGTAGCTGATGTACTGCAGGGAATCGGCGACGCTCTGGATGAGGTCTTCTTGCTTGATGACAGTCATTTTGTGGGGGAGGGCAGCGGTGAAACACAGCCTGAAATCATACACTGAGCCGGGGCGCTCTGCCCGGCTGCATACATCCGTCCACAGCCGGTAATGTGCGGCAAACGCCGCTGGCTGCGTGGGGGCGGGCCCAAAAGCAAAAACCGCGGCACATGGCCGCGGTCTGGCTGGGACTAGGCGTCCGATGGCGCACTAATGTGATTAGTGCTTGGCATGTGCGCCGGCCGGGTGCGACACCATCCGGTCCACCCAGGCCATGGCGACCGCCGACAGCAGGAAGGCAATATGGATGGCCACCTGCCACATGATGGTGTGCGTGGTCCTTTGCTCGGCATCGATAAAGGTCTTGAGCAGGTGGATCGACGAAATCCCGATCAGCGCCATCGACAGCTTGACTTTAAGCACGCCGGCGTTGACGTGGTCCAGCCATTCCGGCTCGTCCGGGTGGTTGTCGATGCCCAGCCGCGAGACGAAGGTCTCATATCCGCCCACGATCACCATGATCAGCAGGTTGGAGATCATCACCACGTCGATCAGGCCCAGCACCACCAGCATGATCTTGTTTTCGTCGAACTCGGTCACGTGTGCCAGCAGGTGCCAGACTTCGACCAGGAAATGGTAGACATAGACGCCCTGGGCCACGATCAGGCCCAGGTAAAGCGGCAACTGCAGCCAGCGCGACGCGAAGATGATGCTCGGGATCGGCCGCATGGTCTGCGGCCTGGTCATTGGATTGGAAGCCATGGGCGGGGCGGTGTCGGCGAGTTGGAAGTCGGCGTGGATTGTACCAAGCGCTGATGACCGGGCGGTGTTACCGACCGTAACCAAAGACGGTTACCGCTCGTCGCC
>NZ_JFJW01000055.1:0-96996 GCF_000611125.1 Cupriavidus sp. SK-4 | reverse complement strand
CCGGCCGCCTTGCCGCGCCACGCGCCGCGCGCGATCCGCCCCGGCCAGCTGGCCAGCACGATCCCGGCCAGCACGCACGCCAGCGCCACGCCGTGCGGCCAGCCCGGCTGCTCGCCCAGGAAGACGATGCCGTAGGTGGAAGCCGCCACCGGCAGCACCGAGGTGAACACCCCCGCCAGCTGCGCCGGCACATGGCGGATGCCCTTCATCCACAGCCAGAACGAGAACACGCTGGCCGACAGCGCATACCACAGCAGCATCAGCCAGGTCTGCGCGGGCACCGTCGACGCATCGAAGTTCAGCAGCGGCACCAGCCCCAGCGGCAGCATCAGCAGCCCGCCGATCAGGTGCGTGTAGGCGCAGATCTCGATCGCGGCCAGCGTCTGCGTGAGCCGGCGCGACAGGATCACGTAAATCGATTCGCATACCACCGCGCCCATGATCATCAGGTTGCCCAGCCATGCCTGGCTGCCGCTGCCGGCACCGTGCGCGTCGCCCCGGGCGATGTTCAGCACGGCAATGCCGGTCATCGCCAGCAGCACCGACGCCACCGTGCGCCGCGACAGCCGCTCGCGCAGCAGCAGCCACGACAGGATCGCCACCGTGGCCGGGATGGTGCTGGTGATCACGCCGGCCGCCATGGCGCTGGTCAGCCGCACGCCATTGAGCATCAGCAGCGTAAACAGGAAGGTGCCGAAGAACGCCTGCAGGAACAGGTTCAGCCATTCCACGCGCGAGACCCGGCGCATGCGCGCGGGCCGGTACCAGGGCGCCAGGCAGACAATGGCAATGACAAAGCGCAGCAGCGCGAACAGCAGCACCGGCACATGCGCGATGATCGATTTGCCGAGTCCGACATTGCTGCCGACCAACGCCATCGAGGCAACCAGGAAGAGGGCGTAGACCGGGGAGAATGCTGAAGGATTGGCGGGCACGGGTACGGCCTTGGTCGTCCGGCAGGGCGCCGCGGCGCTTTGGCGCGGCAGGTGCTGGGCCGGCGGGAGCGGCAAGGGTAAGCGCCGCATTCAGGTATGGAACTCGCGGCATTATAGCTGTGCTAGCCTAATGGAGAAGGCTGCACTTTCGCTGCGCGTGCGTGGACTTTTCCCGCTGCATTGCAACAAGTTGCATGCACACCCCAGGCCCACCGTCAGGTCTTACCGTCAGGTTTAAGTAAGCCGTCGGGCGTAACGTGGCAGCCAAAGCCAGTCCAAAATCAGGAGACAAACCTATGTCCGCCATCGAATCGGTGATGCAAGAGCATCGCGTGTTCAACCCGCCTGAAGGCTTCGCCAGCCAGGCCGCGATCCCCAGCATGGAGGCCTACCGCGCCCTGTGCGACGAAGCCGAGCGCGACTATGAAGGCTTCTGGGCCCGCCACGCGCGCGAGCTGCTGCACTGGAACAAGCCCTTCACCAAGGTGCTGGACGAAAGCAACGCACCGTTCTACAAGTGGTTCGAAGACGGCGAACTCAACGCTTCTTACAACTGCCTGGACCGCAACCTGCAGAACGGCAACGCGGACAAGGTCGCGATCGTGTTCGAGGCCGACGATGGCTCCGTGACCCGCGTCACCTACCGCGAGCTGCACGGCAAGGTGTGCCGCTTTGCCAACGGCCTGAAGGCGCTCGGCGTCAAGAAGGGCGACCGCGTGGTGATCTACATGCCGATGTCGGTCGAAGGCGTGGTCGCGATGCAAGCCTGCGCACGCCTGGGCGCCACGCACTCGGTGGTGTTCGGGGGCTTCTCGGCCAAGTCGCTGCAGGAGCGGCTGGGGGACGTGGGCGCGGTGGCGCTGATCACCGCCGACGAGCAGATGCGCGGTGGCAAGGCCCTGCCGCTGAAGGCGATTGCCGACGATGCGCTGGCGCTGGGCGGCTGCGAGGCCGTCAAGAACGTGATCGTCTACCGCCGCACCGGTGGCAAGGTTGCCTGGACCGAAGGCCGCGACCGCTGGATGGAAGATGTCTGCGCCGGCCAGCCGGATACCTGTGAGGCCGAGCCGGTCAGCGCCGAGCATCCGCTGTTCGTGCTCTACACCTCCGGCTCCACCGGCAAGCCCAAGGGCGTGCAGCACAGCACCGGCGGCTACCTGCTGTGGGCGCTGATGACGATGAAGTGGAGCTTCGACATCAAGCCCGACGACCTGTTCTGGTGTACCGCCGACATCGGCTGGGTCACTGGCCACACCTATATCGCCTACGGCCCGCTGGCCGCAGGCGCGACCCAGGTGGTGTTCGAAGGCGTGCCGACCTACCCCAACGCCGGCCGCTTCTGGGACATGATCGCGCGCCACAAGGTCAGCATCTTCTACACCGCGCCGACCGCGATCCGCTCGCTGATCAAGGCCGCCGAGGCCGACGAGAAGATCCACCCGAAGCAGTACGACCTGTCCAGCCTGCGCCTGCTCGGCACCGTGGGCGAGCCGATCAATCCGGAAGCCTGGATGTGGTACTACAAGAACATCGGCAACGAGCGCTGCCCGATCGTCGACACCTTCTGGCAGACCGAGACCGGCGGCCACATGATCACGCCGCTGCCGGGCGCGACGCCGCTGGTGCCGGGTTCGTGCACGCTGCCGCTGCCGGGCATCATGGCTGCCATCGTCGATGAGACCGGCCATGACGTGCCCAACGGCAACGGCGGCATCCTGGTGGTCAAGCGCCCCTGGCCGGCCATGATCCGCACCATCTGGGGCGATCCGGAGCGCTTCAAGAAGAGCTACTTCCCCGAAGAGCTCGGCGGCAAGCTCTACCTGGCCGGCGACGGCTCGATCCGCGACAAGGACACCGGCTACTTCACCATCATGGGCCGCATCGACGACGTGCTGAACGTGTCGGGCCACCGCATGGGGACGATGGAGATCGAGTCGGCGCTGGTGTCCAACCCGCTGGTGGCCGAAGCCGCCGTGGTGGGCCGCCCCGACGACATGACCGGCGAGGCCATCTGCGCCTTCGTCGTGCTCAAGCGTTCGCGTCCGACTGGCGAAGAGGCCGTCAAGATCGCGACGGAGCTGCGCAACTGGGTCGGCAAGGAGATCGGCCCGATCGCCAAGCCCAAGGACATCCGCTTTGGCGACAACCTGCCCAAGACGCGTTCGGGCAAGATCATGCGGCGCCTGTTGCGGTCGCTGGCCAAGGGAGAGGAGATCACGCAGGACACCTCGACGCTGGAGAACCCGGCCATCCTGGAGCAACTCAAGCAGGCGCAGTGATCCTGTAGCTTCGGCCCGATCGAGCCCTTGAACCCGCCGCCGCGTTCTCGCGCGCCGGCGGGTTTGTTACGATAGCCCCCCACCGACCACGGACCGTCCCCCATGCCTGAAGCCCAGTCGCGCTTTCGCCGACGGTTGCTGCTGTACTACGGCCTGTTCACGCTAGGGTTGTTCGGCTTCGTCGGCATGATGGGGCTGCTTGAAAAGTCCAACGCCGATGCGCTGTGGCTCGGCTACGTCTTCCTCTTCATCACCATCGCGATCTATGCCTGCATCGGGCTGATCTGCCGCACCTCTGACCTGAACGAGTATTACGTTGCCTCGCGGCGCGTGCCGGCGCTGTTCAACGGCATGGCGATTGCCGCCGACTGGATGAGCGCGGCGTCCTTCATCGGCCTGGCCGGCATCCTGTTTTCCTCGGGCTACGAAGGGCTGGCCTATGTGATGGGCTGGACCGGCGGCTACTGCCTGGTGGCCTTCCTGCTGGCGCCATACCTGCGCAAGTACGGCGGCTACACCATTCCCGATTTCCTCGCAGCGCGCTACGGCAACGGCAAGCCGGGCGGCAACCTGCCAGTGCGCGCGATCGCGGTGCTGGCGGCTTCGCTCTGCTCCTTCGTCTACCTGGTGGCGCAGATCCAGGGCGTGGGGCTGGTGGTGACGCGCTTTATCGGCGTGGAGTTTGCCGTCGGCATCTTCTTCGGGCTGGCCGGCATCCTGGTGTGCTCGTTCCTGGGCGGCATGCGCGCGGTCACATGGACGCAGGTGGCGCAGTACATCATGATGATCGTGGCCTTCCTGGTCACTGTATCGATGATCGCCTGGAAACATCACCACGAAGCGCTGCCGCAGCTCAGCTACGGCACGCTGTTGTCGCAACTCGACGCGCGCGAACAGCAGCTGGAGCGCGAGCCGTCCGAGCAGGCCGTGCGCGAGTACTACCGGCAGCAGGCCATCCTGCTGCAGGAGCGCATCGCCCGGCTGCCCGATTCCTTCGCGCAGGAGCGCGACGCGCTCGACGCGCGGCTGCAGGACCTGCGCACGCGCAATGCGCCGCTGCGCGACATCAAGTCGCTGGAGCGCGAACGGCTGGAATTCCCTCGCGACCCCGCGGCGGCACAGCAGCAGTGGAACCAGCAGCGAGCCGACGCACTGGCCCGCAGCCGCCATTCGCTGTCATCGACCGAACCCTATCCCGCGGCATCGGAGCAGGAGCGCAAGACCAAGCGGCTGAATTTTGTCCTGCTGGTGTTCTGCCTGATGGTCGGCACAGCCAGCCTGCCGCACATCCTGACGCGGCTCTACACCACCCCGTCGGTCAAGGAAACGCGCAACTCCGTGGCCTGGGCCGTGTTCTTCATCGCCTTGCTGTACGTGTCCGCGCCCACGCTGGCTGCGCTGGTGAAATACGAATTCTTCCAGCACCTGGTGGGAACCCCCTACGCCGAATTGCCGCAGTGGGTGGTGCAATGGCGCAAGGTCGATCCACCGGTGTTCGGCATCCGCGATGTCAACGGCGACGGCATCGTGCAATGGGCCGAGATCCTGCTGCAGCCCGACATGATCGTGCTGGCCGCCCCGGAAATCGCCGGCCTGCCATACGTGATCTCCGGCCTGATCGCCGCCGGTGCCCTGGCCGCGGCGCTGTCCACTGCCGACGGCCTGCTGCTGACCATCGCCAATGCGCTCTCGCACGACGTCTTCTATCACATGGTCGACCGCCAGGCGAGCCACCAGCGGCGCGTCACCACTGCCAAGATCGTGTTGCTGGGCGTGGCGCTTTTTGCCTCTTACGTCACATCGCTGCGCCCAGGCAATATCCTGTTCCTGGTCGGTGCCGCGTTCTCGCTGGCCGCCTCCAGCTTCTTCCCGGTACTGGTCCTCGGCATCTTCTGGCGCCGCACCACCGCCGCCGGCGCCGTCGCCGGCATGGCCGCCGGGCTGGGCGTGGCGGTCTACTACATCATCGTCAACTACCCGTTTTTCACCCGCATGACCGGCATCTTCGGCAACCGCTGGTTCGGCGTCGACCCGATCGCCTCCGGCGCCTTCGGCGTGCCTGCCGGCTTCGCCGTGGCCATCATCGTCAGCCTGCTGACGCCACGCAATGCGCCGGTGATCGACCGGCTGGTGAGCTACCTGCGCAAGGGGTAGGGCGGGTGGGTTGTGAAGTAAGGCGGGATACGGCGACGAAGCACTGGATTCGCCAGGCAACTCTGCTATAATCTCAGACTTCCCGGAGAGATGGATGAGTGGTTTAAGTCGCACGCCTGGAAAGCGTGTATAGGTTAATAGCCTATCGGGGGTTCGAATCCCCCTCTCTCCGCCAGAACACTGTGCAAAGCAAAGCCGCCCGTCTGGGCGGCTTTTTTTGTTTCCAGTCCCTGGTGGCTTCGTATGCCTGATGGGCTCAAAGAAAAGCCCTCGGCCAGGGTAGGCGAGGGCTGAAGTAGTAGTGGGCGAGTCGCGGGATCGCCCGTGAGCGATGGTCGTATAGGACCTTGTATCGCGCATCCCTCTAAATAGAGGTGTTGCCGCAAGGCGACATGGCTATGCCAGTCATCGCGGCGAAGGCATGGCTTCCATCTCGGCGCGCCGGATTGGCTGAGCGCGCCGATCTAGTTGTTCTGTCCGCCAAATTTCAGTGTCCGTGAGAGGGCTTCCGCCATGTACCCGGTGCCCGGTATCCTCCCGGCCATGACCAAGCTCACCTTCCAACTCGAAATCCGCCCCGCCTTGCCCGCAGACGCGCAAGCGGTGGAAGCCATCCTCACCGACACCTACCGCGGCACCTGGAAGCCGCAACTGACAGCCGCCGCGGCAGCTGCCTTTGAACGGCAAGGCAAGACCCGAAGCTACGTCGAAGCCCGCCTGCAAGCATTCCGCGTAGCCTGCGTGGATGGCGTGCCCGCGGCCATGGTGGACTGGGAGAACAACTTTATCTGGGCCCTGCATGTCGGGCGAACATGGCAACGCATGGGGCTGGGCGGGGCGCTGCTGGCACATGCCGAAGGCGAGATTGCCCGCGCCGGGCACTGCGAGGCGAGGCTGGAGACGGACACGTTCAACGTGCAAAGCCGCGCGTTCTACCGGCGCCATGGTTATGCCGAGATCGATTTCTATCCCGACGAAAGCTGGGACAGCGGCTTTACCACTGTACTGCTGTCGAAAGCGCTGCCGCCAGCCTGAGCCTGCACGCCGGCGCTGGCTTGGCACGGGTAGCCAACCTCATGCGCAAATTGCATGAACCTGCCTGCGTGCCCGTGAAAGAATCAGGCATCTCTTTTGAATCTCTGGCATTCGCCCCCCATGTCCGACCCCATCGTCCACCTCAACGGCACCCTGACCCCCCTCTCCGAAGCCCGCATCCCCGTCCTCGACCGCGGCTTCATCTTTGGCGATGGCATCTACGAAGTCATCCCTTACTACAACGGCAAGCCATTCCGCGGGGACCAGCATCTGGCCCGCCTGCACCGCAGCCTGGAGGGCATCGGGATTCCTGACCCGTACAGCGCCGGGCAGTGGCTGGAGCTGGTCGGCGAGGTGGTCCAGGCCAACGGCCTGTCGGACCAGCTGGTCTACATCCAGGTGTCGCGCGGCGTCGCCAAGCGCACGCATGCGTTTCCGAAGGAGGTCGTGCCGACGGTGCTGATCATGACCAACCCGATGGCGTTGCCGTCGGCGCAGATGCTTGAGCAGGGCGTGGCGTGCGTGACGATGGAGGACCGGCGCTGGCTGAACTGCCAGATCAAGTCGACGTCGCTGCTGGGCAACGTGCTGGCGGCGCAGCATGCGGTGGAGCACGGCGTGATCGAGGCGATCCAGTTCCGGGATGGCTGGCTGACCGAGGCGTCGGCGTCCAATGTGTGGGTGGTGCGCGATGGCCGCGTGATGGCGCCGCCCAAGGACAACCTGATCCTGGAAGGCATCCGCTACGGGTTCATGGAAGAGGTCTGTGCCGCGATGGGGATTGCGCTGGAGGCGCGCCGCATCGCAAAGGAAGAGGTGTTCGCCGCCGATGAGGTGCTGCTGTCGTCGGCCAGCAAGGAGCTGCTGCCGGTGGTGACCATCGATGGGCGCGCCATCGGCAAGGGCGTGCCGGGGCCGGTCTTTGCCCGGCTTTACGCTGCGTACCAGGCTGCCAAGGCTGCGCTTTGAGCTGATTTGCGTGCGTGCTAGGATGCCTCGGGAATCATCGAGGAGTCAGCCATGGCCAAGCGTGAGCGTGGCCGGCGTGCCCTGCAGGACGAGGTGAGCCGGCGCATCCAGCAAATCTATGAAATCGGCGAGGACGGCGCCAAGGTCCGGGTGCCGGCGCCTGTGCCGCATGCGCGCGATGCCCGCGGGCGCAACTGGAACATGACGGGCTTCGGCAATGCGTCCGGCTATGAGGCCAGCATCCGCGCGGTGGTCGACAAGGTGCGCGACGAGTTCGACCTGAGCGACGCGCCGGAGAACCGCGCGCCCAATCCATTCGGTGACTGAAGCGCCGCCCGTCCTAGTCGACCGATACGACGATGGCGACGCGCCGGTTCTCGCTGCGTCCGGCGGCGGTGCGGTTGTCGGCCACCGGGCGGGTCTTGCCTCGGCCGCGAACTTCGATGTTTTCCGGAGCAAAGCCGGCGCCTGTCAGCAGCTTTGCCACCGCTTCGGCGCGCCGCACTGACAGCGACTGGTTGTATTCGGCCGAGCCCGCGTCGTCGGTGTGGCCATCCACGCGCAGGCGCTCGATGCCCGCGCCCTTCAGCGCCCGCCCGAGGCGCTGCACATTGACGGCGCGCTCTGCGTCGATCAGGTCCTCATTGAATCCGAACAGCAGCTTGTCTGACAAGCCGAGTTCCCAGCCTTCATCGGTCAGCGCGAAGCCTTCCTGCTTCAGCACCGCGACCTGGGCCGGAGACAGCCCGGTGGCTGGCGGCGCGGTCTGGCAGCCGGCCAGCGACAGCCCCGTCAGCACGACGGCGGCGAGCCAGAGTTTCCACAGGGACTTCCAGCAGGGCGGGGGCAGGGGTTCGGGCATGCGGGTTCTCATTGCGTGACGTCCAGGCGTGGCTCGGCGCTTTGCCAGGTGCCGCCGGAGCGCCGCTTGGCGCCGTACATGGCGGCGTCGGCCGCGTGCAGCAGCGCCTGGCTGCCTTGCGCGTGGATGGGGAAGACGGCCAGGCCGATGCTGAGCGACGCCTGCACCGTGCTGCCGTCGGGCAGGTCGATCGGGGCGGACATCGCCTGCAGGATATGCTCGGCGATATGGATGGCGTCGCGCGGCGCGCGCAGCGCTGCGGCCAGCACGGCGAATTCGTCGCCGCCGATGCGTGCCACGGTGTCGCCGGCGCGCAGGCTGGCGCGGATGCGCTGGGCCACGGCCACCAGCACGGCATCGCCGGCGGCATGACCGTGGCGGTCGTTGATGTTCTTGAAATCGTCACTGTCCAGGTACAGCACGGCTGCGTATTCGTCGTTGGCCGCGGCATGGCGCACGGCGTGCTCCAGCGCTTCGACGAAGGCGGCGCGGTTGAGCAGGCCGGTCAGCGCATCGTGGTTGGCGCGGTGGGCGAGCGAGCGGTTCTCGTGCTGCATCTGGTTCTGCCAGGTCTGCAGTTCGTCCAGCAGGCCGTTGAAGTCCTCGCTGAGGGCATTGAGTTCCGCGATGCTGGCCGGCGGCGTGCGCTGCGCGAAATCGCGCTTGGAGCGCACCGCGTGCGCAACGCGCATCAGGTTGCGCAGCGGCTCGACGATCTGCACCAGCAGCCGGCTGGCCAGGTAGTGGGCGCCGACGGCGGTCAGCAGCAGGCAGCCAAGCAGGCCGAGCGCGCCGCGCAGCAGGAAATGCAGCAGATTGCGGGGATCGCCACTGACGCGCAGCATGCCGACCGGTTGCGTCTGGTGCAGGATCGGTTGTTCCACGACACCCATGCTCAGCCACTCGCTCAGCACGTGGCGCAAGCCGGTCAGTGGCGCCTGGCCGGGGCGCTGCCATTCGGCCAGCACGTGGTTGTCGAGGTCGTAGACGGTGGCGCGCGCGATGTCCTCGGACGCGGCGATGGCCGCCAGCGTCTCGCCGGTGGCCGCCTGGTCGCGGAATACGACCGGCGCTTCCAGCGTGTAGGCGATCGAGCGGGCCACCAGCCGCACGTTGTGGTCGGCATAGACGCGCAGTGCGGTCAGGCCGAGGGCGGTCAGCGACACCCCGGCAGTGAATACCGCGATCAGCGCCACGCCCAGGTGGATCCGGCGCAGCACGCTGTAGAGGGTGGGGCGGGCGCCGTTGCCGCGCGCCGGCTGATGCGCGCTCATGACGGCGCTCCCTTGCGGCGGCCCAGCTGCAGCACGCCGGGGTGCACGTGCACGCCGCTGCGGGCGAGCGTATCGAGGTTGACGCGGAACGAGACCTGCTGGTCGCGGATGTTCAGGCAGAACATGCTGCCGACCTCGCACTCGAAGTCTTCCTCTGCGATCACCAGCACCGGGCGGCCGGTCAGCTCGCCCGACAGGCGCTTGCGGCGGGCTTCGTTCATGGCGCCGATGTAGAGGGCATCGCAGGCCGGATGCAGCATGTCGGCCAGCACGTCGACCTGGCGCGCGCGCACCGAGCGGCCGTTGGCGAGCGTGCCGCCTTCCATCAGCCGTGCGGAGTAGCGGCTGGTGCTGTCCACGCACAGCCGCACGGGGTTGCGCTCAACCGGCCAGCGTGCATATCCCAGCAGGCTGAAGACCACGCGCGCGACCAGGTCGGTGCGCTGCGGTGCGGGCTGCGCCGTCACCGCCGGCGGCAGCATGGCCGGCAGCACCGCCAGTGTCACGGCGAGCAGGGCCGGCAGGGCGCGGCGCAGCAGCGGGGGCCGTCGGGCGGAATCGGCACCGGGAAGGGCGCTGGCTGGGACAGGAGCCATGGTCTGGGGAAGGAGGTTCGGTACGGCCTGTATGGGTGGTGGGCTGGCCGCAGCCGCGGTTATTGTCCGGGGGCGGGTTCCGGGCGGTCAAGCGTCCGGCACGGGCGGGCCCAGCCCCGGAATGCGCTTGTGCGGGCATGCTTCCGTGGGGCCCGTTGCGATGCGGCGTGATACGGAATGTTTAACGGTTTTGAGTCGTTTTCCTGAAGTCAGGCGGGAACGCGCGCAGCGCTTCGCCGTGGCGGGCACAACACTTAGAATGGGGCCATCGTCCCCAACGCGCGCCTCGCCGCCGCATGCCGCCATGATTGCCGACCCGCTTTTCCGCTTCCTGCACGTTGCCGGCGTTGCCGTCTGGGTGGGCGGCATGTTCTTCGCCTACCTGTGCCTGCGGCCCGTGGCCGGCACCGTGCTGGAACCGCCGCCGCGGCTGCGGCTCTGGCGCGGCGTGTTTGCCCGCTTTTTCCCGTGGGTGTGGGCGGCGGTGATCGCGATCCTGCTGAGCGGCGCGGCGATGCTGGCCGCAGTGGGCATGTCCGCTGCCCCACGCAGCTGGCACCTGATGATGGGCATCGGCCTCGTCATGACGGTGATTTTCTGCTACGTGTGGTTTGGGCCGTATCGCGTGCTGGGCCGGGCCGTGGATGCCCAGGACTGGCCGGCCGCCGGTGCCGCGCTGAACCGCATCCGGCAGGCGGTGGGGACCAACCTGGTGCTCGGGCTGGTCAATATCGCCGTGGCCACGCTGGGGCGCTGGCTGGCCTGAGCGGCCCGATGCCCCGGCATGGTCCTGCATCGTGGTGTCACCACCAGGCAAAAGGAGAGCCGTTATGCGCGTCATCGCATGTCTTGCCGCCCTTGGCCTTGCCGTGGCGAGCGCACCGGCGCGCGCCGAGCAAAGCAATGGCCTGAGCGCTGAATATGAACGCTGCATGGCCAAGGCCATGTCGACTGCCGACATGCTCGGCTGCGCCTCGGCCGAAGCACGGGTCCAGGACGTGGCGCTGAACAGCGCCTATCAAACCTTGCTGCGGCGGCTGGAAGCGCCGCGCACCGGCCAGCTGCGGGTGGCGCAGCGGGTCTGGCTGGAGTTCCGCCAGGCCAATTGCGCCTACGTGGCCAATCCGGCCGGCGGCACGGCCGCGCGCGTGGCCGGGGCGACCTGCATGGCCCGGATGACGGCCGCGCGGGCGCGCGAATTGCGTGACTTCGCCACCGAGGCCGCCGCCCGGTGAGCGGGCGGGCCATGTGCTAGAGTTCCCAGACACCTGTGCTGCGGCACGTCTCACCAGGAGATGGATCATGGCAAGTGAATCGCGGAACAACCTGAAGGCTTTTGTGCAAACCGCGCCCCAGGCGGGGCGCTATGTGTGGGTCATCGCGCTGGTGGACTTTGGCGCGCAGCAGATCCGGCGCGCCATCGTTTCGGACGACACCTTCACCACCTCGGATGCCGCGCGGGTAGCGGGCGAGGCCCAGCTCAAGGCGATGGCCGAAGACCACTAGCGAGTGTTGCGCGCCGGCATCTTTGTGACCAGCGGATACCGTTTCTTACATTGCGCCGGGATCGGTGCGCGCTAGACTGTGGGCATGTTCCTCCACAAGAAAGGACTCCCATGACACATCGCGCGCTCCGGCCGGCCAAGGCCCTCCTGCTGGCGGCTCTGCTGGGTTCCGGCCTGACGTTCAGTGCGGCGTCGATGGCCCAGGTGTCGGTCAATATTGCCATCGGCGTACCACCGCCGGCCCCGATCTACGAGGTCGTGCCCGCGCCGCGCTCCGGCTATGTCTGGATGCCGGGCTACTGGGACTGGGATGATCACCACCACAAGCACGCCTGGAAGAAGGGGCGCTGGGAACGTGAACGCCCCGGCTATATCTATGAGTCGCCGCGCTGGATCCAGTCGCGCGACGGGTGGGTGCTGGTGCCCGGTCGCTGGGACCAGGGCGGGTACAAGGACAAGGGGCACAAGGATAAGGGCAAGGACAAGGGCTATCACTGCCCGCCCGGCCACGCCAAGAAGGGCGAATGCTGAGGTGCCAGCCACCCGGCGCCGCACGGTGACGCCGGGTGGCCTTGCCATGCTACGATCGCCGCCATGACAACCGCGCCCGCGCGGCACATCGGCGGCGGATACCGGAGGTAGCAATGGCAAAGCACGTTTTCACGCGCGCGCAGTATCTCGACATCCTCAATGACAGCCTGCGCAAGCATCCCGGCTGGCAGCCCGGCATGGCCTTCGTGTTCCTTCCGCCTGGCGCCGATGCCAGCCAGGCCACGGCCGTGGGCTGCACCGGGCCGATGGAGGCCATTCCTGTCTATGCGGAAATCCAGCGGGTGGCTGCCGAACTGATCGAAGTCGGCAACGAATAGCGGCGCCGGTCGCCTTGCGGCCGGTGGATGCCGCGGGTGCGTACAATACCGGCCTCTACAGACTTTCGGAAAATGCCGTGAAGAAAACGGACCTGGAAAAAAACAAGGGCCTGAAGATCGCCAACAGCCTGAAGCAGGCTACGGCGGGGCGGGGTATTCCCGGCGGCGCTGCGCGCCCGGACCGGCGCGAACAGCGCCGGCTGGACCAGGAGCAAGGTCTGGTGCCTTTTGCGTGCAAGCTGGACGGCACGCTGGTCAAGCGCCTGCAGGCGCTTGCCGTGGATCACCCGGGTGGCATGACCGGCCTGCTCAATGAACTGCTGGCGGGCGCGTTGCCGCCGGAACAGGGCGAGAGCTGAAATATGGTGGCCGCGCCCCGCGGCCACCTGCCTGACCCCATCAGGTCACGAGCGGGTCAGTCCTCTTCTTCTTCGTCAAGGAATTCGCGGCGCAGCATCCAGTTGGCGATGGCTTCGTCGCAGATGCGCTTGAATTTCTGCTTGTCCGGCATCTTGTCGAACAGCTGGAAATTGACCAGCGCCATGCCGGCATCGGTGATATAGAACATCCGGCTCGGATCGTCTTCATGGACGATACGGCCATCGAT
Source organism: Cupriavidus sp. SK-4 (assembly GCF_000611125.1). Taxonomy (NCBI): domain Bacteria; kingdom Pseudomonadati; phylum Pseudomonadota; class Betaproteobacteria; order Burkholderiales; family Burkholderiaceae; genus Cupriavidus; species Cupriavidus sp. SK-4. The sequence goes on along the minus strand of NZ_JFJW01000055.1, from coordinate 83,911 downwards.
GGCGTCTTCCTCGCTTTCCGCCGGCATGTCCTCTAGCTCGACCACGCGGCAGGTGAAGCGCGGGCTGCGGGTGTGGGTCAGATACTCGAACTCGTCGTGCATGACCTCGCCGCCTTTGCCTGCGATAACGGCGAAGCCCCAGATAAAGCGGGGCATCGGCAGATCGGACAGATCTTCAATCTCGTCCATGGTGTTCTCCCTGATTCAATCCCCGCATTATCGCCCGGAACGCCGCCACCTCAAACGGTGACGTGGCGCTTAGGGCTTTGCCTGGCAGTTGGCCAGCGCCGGCGCCGCGTTTTCGGCCTGCATCAGGTCGCGCAGCGTGCCTTCCTCGCCCTTGGTCCACCATTCGTAGCGGCCGCCGACATAGCGCGCGCCGGAGGCCGACACGGTGCTGACCGCCAGCACCGGCTTGCCTTCGATGCGGAACACCGCCGCCTGGTTGTCCGGGCTATTGAAATAGCGCACGGAAAGCGTCTTGCCGCCGTCGCACTGGTAGCGCACGGTGCGCACGTCCGGGAAGCGCACGCCGTCGATGCCGGGCGCGCGGGCCGCGTGCGCCGCGGCGCAGGCGCCGAGGGTTGCGAGCAGGGCCACGGCGCGGGCGCAGGACAGGATCGGGCGAGTGGTCATGGGTTTGCCTTGGTCGATGGGTGGTGTGCCAGCCAGTTGAGAGGGGCGGCGCCGGCGGCGGTTGCGCCGGCGTCCGGGTCAGCCGAGCATGTAGCCGGCGGCGAGCGTGCGGAAGCTCTCGATTTCGCGCGCCTGCCAGGCCTCGTTCTCGCCGAGCTCCTCGGCCAGGATCGCGGCCACGGCCGGCGCCGCGTCCACGGCAGCGCGCGCGTCCAGGAACAGCGCGCGGTTGCGGCGGGCCAGCACGTCCTCGACCCGGCGCGCCAGTTCGTGCCGGGCCGCAAAGCGCACGTGCGCTTCGGTCAGGCCCGACGCCGGTGCCAGCATCCGGTCATATCCGGGCAGCGCGCGCAGCATGTCCAGCTCATTGCCGTAATAGCGGTCCGGCGAGCCTGAATCCGGCGGCGGCAGCCCGGCCGGCAGCCCCGCCGCGCCGTGCAGGGGCAGCTCGGCGGTCACGCACGGCGCCGCGCGCACCATCTGGCGCTGGATCGCGGTCTCGATCACGTCTTCGGCCATCTTGCGGTAAGTGGTCCACTTGCCGCCGGTGACGGTGATCAGCCCGGCCTTGGATACCAGGATCGTATGCTCGCGCGACAGCGACGCGGTAGAGGCCTCGCCGGTGGCCCGCACCAGCGGCCGCAGGCCGGCCCAGACGCTGGTGACGTCGGCACGGGTCGGGTCCCTGGCCAGGTAGCGCGACGCGGTTTCCAGGATGAAGTCGACGTCGTCGGCACCGGCGTCGGGCTCCAGCGGCAGGTCGCGGCGCGGCGTGTCGGTGGTGCCGACGATGGTGTGGCCGTTCCATGGCACCACGAACAGCACCCGGCCGTCGTCGGTCTTGGGAATCAGGATGGCGCGCTCGCCCGGCAGGAAGCTGTGCGGCAGCGTCAGGTGCACGCCCTGGCTGGGCGCTACCATGGCGCGCGCGTGGCCGTCCTCCATCTTCCGGATCGCATCGACCCACACGCCGGTGGCGTTGATCACGCAGTCGGCGCGCAGGTGGAAGGTGGCGTCGCCCAGCGCATCCTGCACGGTCACGCCGCTGATCACGCCGCCTTGCTGGCTCAGCCCGGTCACGCGCATGTAGTTGACCGCGGTGCCGCCCACGTCGAACAGCGTGCGCATCAGCGCCACCGCCAGCCGCGCATCGTCGAACTGGCCGTCGAAATACAGGTTGCCGCCGCGCAGCGGTCGCCCGCCGACGTGCTCGGCCAGGTTGGGCGCCGCGGCCAGCACCTCGCGGTGGTTCAGCCAGCGGCTGCCGGCCAGGTTGAGGTCGCCGGCCAGCATGTCGTAGACCTTCAGGCCGATGCCGTAGAAGGGCTGGTCGAACAGCTGGTAGGCCGGCACCACGAAGCCCAGCGGCCACACCAGGTGCGGCGCGTTGCGCGCCAGCAGGCCGCGCTCGTGCAGGGCCTCGCGCACCAGGCTGATATTGCCCTGGGCCAGGTAGCGCACGCCGCCATGCACCAGCTTGGTGGCCTTGCTGGAGGTGCCCTTGGCAAAATCCGCGGCTTCGACCAGCAGCGTGCGGTAGCCGCGCGAGGCGGCGTCGACGGCGGTGCCCAGGCCGGTGGCGCCGCCGCCGATGACGATCACGTCCCAGCGCGGCTCGCGCTCCAGGGTGGCGAGCAGGGCGGCGCGGTCGGGGGGCTGGATCGGGGTGGAGACTCTCTGCATGACGCTTTTTTTGGGGAGTGTGTTCGGGGTGGGCCGGCGCTCAGGCGTGGCTGCCGTTGGCTTCGTCCCCGCGCGCCCAGTCGCGCGCGCGGTCGACGGCGCGATGCCAGCGCGCCAGCCGGTGGCTGCGCGCGTCAGCCGACAGGTTCGGCTCAAAGCGCCGCTCCACCTGCCATTGCTGCGCGATCTCTGCCGGATCGCTCCAGTAACCAGTGGCCAGTCCCGCCAGGTAGGCGGCGCCCAGCGCGGTGGTTTCGGTCACGCGCGGACGGACCACCGGGGTGCCGAGCAGGTCGGCCTGCATTTGCATCAGCAGGTCGCTGCGCGAGGCGCCGCCGTCCACGCGCAACTCGGCCAGCGAGATGCCGGCGTCCTTCTGCATGGCTTCCAGCACATCGACGCTCTGCAGCGCGATCGATTCCAGCGCCGCGCGCGCGATCTGCGGCCGGCCCGTGCCGCGCGTCATGCCGACCAGCGTGCCGCGTGCAAAGGGGTCCCAGTGCGGCGCGCCCAGGCCGGCAAAGGCGGGCACCAGCACCACGCCGCCGGTGTCGTCGCACTGGCGCGCCAGCGGCTCGACCTCGGGCGCGCTGTTGATGATCTTGAGGCCGTCGCGCAGCCACTGGATGGTGGCGCCGCCCATGAACACGCCGCCTTCCAGGCAATATTGCGTCTGGCCGCGGATCTGCCAGCCGATCGTGGTCAGCAGCCGGTTGTGCGACGTGACCGGCTGCGAGCCGGTATTCATCAGCAGGAAGCAGCCGGTGCCATAGGTGTTCTTGGCCATGCCTGGCGACAGGCAGGCCTGGCCGAAGGTGGCGGCCTGCTGGTCGCCGGCGATGCCGGCAATGGGGATCTGCATGCCGAAGAGCCGCGCCGAGGTGCGCGCGACCTCGCCGCTGGACGCCACCACCTCGGGCAGCAGCGCGTGCGGGATGTCGAGCAGCGCCAGCAGCGCGTCGTCCCACTCGAAGCTGTGGATGTTGAACAGCATGGTGCGCGAGGCATTTGACACGTCGGTGACATGGCGCGCGCCGTCGGTCAGTTGCCAGATCAGCCAGCTGTCGACGGTGCCGAAGGCCAGCTCGCCGCGCTGGGCGCGTTCGCGCGCGCCTTCGATGTTGTCGAGCATCCAGCGCAGCTTGGTGCCGGAGAAATAGGCGTCGATGACCAGGCCGGTCTTGTCGCGGAACAGCTCGCCGTGGCCGGCGGCCTGCAGAGCCTCGCACATGGGCGCGGTGCGGCGGTCCTGCCAGACCAGCGCGCGCCCGACCGGCTCGCCGGTCTTGCGGTCCCACAGCACGGTGGTCTCGCGCTGGTTGGTGATGCCGATGGCGCGCACCTGCGAGGCCGAGATGCCGGCATCGGCCAGCACCGCGTGCGCCACCGCCAGCTGCGATTGCCAGATCTCGTAAGGGTCGTGCTCGACATGGCCGGGATGTGGGTAATATTGGCGGAACTCGCGCTGCGCGAGCCGCACCACATTGCCGGCATGGTCGAACAGGATGGCCCGCGAGCTGCTGGTGCCCTGGTCGAGCGCCAGCACATACTGCGGCTCGGTGGGAAGCTGGGACGATGCAGGGCGCTGGGCCTGCGCGGCTGGCTGGTTCATGCGTTCAATCCTGACAATGACAAAACACGCCGGCCCGGCCGGCGCATGGATTCCTGATGGCTGAAACGTCTTCCTTGCCGCCCGCCGACCCCGCGGGCAACCTCGCCGCGCAGATCGCCGCCTCGCTGGCGGCGCGCAGCGGCTTCGATGCCGCCGCCAAGCTGCGCCTGATGGTAGCCGGCCAGCAGGTTGGCTGGCTGCCGCGTGCCCATGCGGCAATCCTGCGTGGCATGGGCGCCATCCTCGGCCCAGACGAGCGCCTGGCCGATGGCACCACGGCGATTGAACTGCTGCCCGGGCGCAATGACTTCGACGCGCGCAGCGCCGCGCTGCAGGCGCTGGCCCGCCAGCTGGCCGATGCCGGCCACGTGCGCGGCTGGCGCGATGAACTGTTCGCGGTCACGCCCGCGCTGGACGCGCCCGCACTCGGCGTGGTGGAGCGCGCGGCGGCGCGCTTTCTCGGGCTGCTGACCTTTGCCTCGCACATGAACGGCATTGTCGATGGCGATGTGGACGGTGGTCCCGCCCTGTGGATCTCGCGGCGCAGCCCGGCCAAGTCGGTCGACCCCGGCATGTGGGACAACCTGGTTGCCGGCGGCATGCCGCACGGCAGCGATCCGCTGGCGACGCTGGTGCGCGAATGCGAGGAAGAATCCGGCATCCCGCCCGCACTGGCGCAGGGCGCGCAGGCCCACGGCATGATCGAGGTGCTGCGCGACCTGCCCGAAGGCGTACAGTGGGAGCAGGTTTACGTCTACGACCTGCTGCTGCCGCCGGGCTTCACGCCGCGCAACCAGGATGGCGAGGTCAGCGAGCACCGGCGCATCGATGTGGCCGCATTGCTTGCTATCATGTCGGCCGGCGCCATGACGGTCGATGCGACACTGGTGACGCTGGATGCCCTTGGGCGACGCGGCTGGCTCGGTCCTGGCCAGCGCCCCTGAGCCGTCGCCGCGGGTTCCGCCTGTGCCGGTCTTGCCGACCTCGCTGACCTGATTTTCCCGGCCTTGCGCCGCGCCATTCCGACAGAACAACACACCATGAGCAACACCGGATTCATCCTGACCCTCTCGTGCCCCGACCAGCCGGGCATCGTCCATGCCGTCTCGGGCCTGCTGTTCCAGCACGGCTGCAATATCGTCGATTCCGACCAGTACGGTGACGAGTACGCCGGCCGCTTCTTCATGCGCGTGCATTTCACGCCCGCCGCCGGCGGCCCGGACCTGGACACGCTGAAGGCCGCGTTCGCGCCGGTGGGAGACCAGTTCGGCATGCAGTGGGAGCTGAACGACGCCGCGGTCAAGCCGCGCGTGATGATCATGGTGTCCAAGATCGGCCACTGCCTGAACGACCTGCTGTTCCGCGCCAAGGTAGGCGGCCTGCCGGTCGAGATCGCGGCCATCGTCTCGAACCACCGCGACTTCTACCAGCTGGCGGCGTCGTATGACGTGCCGTTCTTCCACCTGCCGCTGATGAACGCCTCGGCCGAGCAGAAGGCCGCGCAGGAAGCGCGCGTGTTCGACGTGGTGCAGGAGCAGAAGATCGACCTGGTGGTGCTGGCGCGCTACATGCAGGTGCTGTCGGACGACCTGTGCCGCAAGCTGGCCGGCCGCGCGATCAATATCCACCACTCGTTCCTGCCCAGCTTCAAGGGCGCCAAGCCGTACTACCAGGCGCATGAGCGCGGCGTGAAGCTGATCGGGGCGACCGCGCACTACGTCACCGCCGCCCTGGACGAAGGCCCGATCATCGAGCAGGAGATCGAGCGCGTGGACCACAGCATGGACCCGGAGCAACTGACCGCCGTCGGCCGCGACGTGGAATGCGTGGCACTGGCGCGCGCGGTCAAGTGGCATGCCGAACACCGTATCCTGCTGAACGGCCACAAGACCGTGGTGTTCAAGTAATTCTCTGCCCGACCCTCGGTTTTCTCCCCTCTCCCGCTTGCGGGAGAGGGGCCGGGGGAGAGGGCAGGCCTGTCGCAAGAGCGAGGCGCCGGGCATCACCGCCAGCTCCGCCCCCGCCAGCAAGGCAGCCTCAAGCCGGTCCCCGGCGCGTTCAATCTCGCTCCGCCACCACACACTTCACCCCACTGTCGGCCACGATCTGGTCGAACGGCGCTGCCAGCGGCTCATCGGTAAAGAGCCGGTCGACCTGCGACACATGCGCCAGCTCCACCATCGCCTGGCGGTTGAACTTGCTGGCGTCCGCCGCCAGCCACACCTCGCGTGAATGCTCGATGATGGTCCGCGCCACCTTGACCTCGCGGAAGTCGTAGTCGCGCAGCGTGCCGTCGATCTCGATGCCCGAGATGCCGATCAGCCCGATATCCACCTTGAACTGGCGGATGAACTCCACCGTGGCCTCGCCCACGATGCCGCGGTCGCGTGAGCGCAGCACGCCGCCGGCGACGATGACCTCGCAATCGGGGTTGTCGGCAAGGATATTGGCCACGTTCAGGTTGTTGGTGATCACGCGCAGCCCGCGGTGGTGCATCAGCTCGCGCGCTATCTCTTCCACCGTGGTGCCGATGTTCAGGATCAGCGAGCAGCCCTCGGGCACCGCGGCGGCCACCGCGCGCGCGATGCGCGCCTTGCCCTCGGCGTTGAGCACCTGCCGCTGCCGGTAGGCGATGTTCTCGGTGGTGGAGCCCTCCACCCGCACCCCGCCATGGAAGCGCGCCAGCATGCCGTTCCCGGCCAGCAGGTTGACGTCGCGGCGCACCGTCTGGAGCGTGACGCCAAACTTGCGCGCAAGTTCGTCGATGGAGGCAAAGCCCTGGGTGCGGACTTCTTCGAGCAGGGCCGTCTGGCGGGGATTCAGGGTCATGCCGGGATTCTAGTTCAAACAGAAACGAAAACAAATGATGCAGCGCACTATTGTTTTACGTTCGTTTTATTGCTAAAACGAACGTCAAGACAAGACTTGTGCGCCTGCATCGCGCGCCAAAGCTGTGATGCGGGAAGCATATCGAACATGGAGACCGGATGCAGCTACGTTTGGAAGGCGTCGCGCAGCAGGCAGGTTCGCAGGCGTATCTCTATCCGATGACGCTCGCGCCGGTTGCGGGCGCGGTGACCATCCTGCTGGGCGCCACGCAAGCGGGCAAGACGTCGCTGATGCGGCTGATGGCCGGGCTGGACCGGCCCAGCGCCGGCCGCGTGCTGGTCGACGGCCACGACGTGACCGGCATGCCGGTGCGCGAGCGCAATGTGTCGATGGTCTACCAGCAGTTCATCAACTACCCATCGCTCAAGGTGTTCGACAACATCGCCTCGCCGCTGCGGCTGCGGCGCAAGGCGCCGGCCGCAGAGATTGCCGCGCGCGTGCGCGAGCTGGCCGGGCGGCTGCATATCGACCATCTGCTGGACCGCTATCCGTCCGAGCTTTCCGGCGGGCAGCAGCAGCGCGTGGCACTGGCGCGCGCGCTGGCCAAGGAGGCGCCGCTGATGCTGCTGGACGAGCCGCTGGTCAACCTTGACTACAAGCTGCGCGAAGAACTGCGCGAGGAACTGGCGCAGCTGTTCGCGCATGGCGACGCCACCGTGGTCTATGCCACCACCGAGCCCGGCGAAGCGCTGCTGCTGGGCGGGCATACCGCGGTGCTGGACGCCGGCGAATTGCTGCAGTACGGCCCGACGCCACAGGTCTTCCACTATCCCGATTCGCTGCGCGTGGCGCGTACGTTCAACGATCCGCCGATGAACCTGGTCGAGGGCCGGCTGCAGGGTGGCTGGGTCACGCTGGCCGGCGATATCTCAGTGCCGGTGCCCGGCGCGGGCGGGCACGACGGCCCGGTCACGATGGGGGTGCGCGCATCGGCATTGCGCCTGGCCGGTGAGCCGGGCGCGGTGGCGGTACCCGGGCGCGTGGCGCTGGCCGAGCTGTCAGGCTCAGACACCTTTGTCCACGCCGATACCCCGGTGGGCAACCTGGTGGCGCAGTTCGCCGGCGTGCTCGCCCTGGCGCTGGGCGAGCCGGTGTCACTGCACCTGCTGCCCGAGCAGATCTACCTGTTCGACGCCGACGGGCGCCGCATCCACGCGCCGCGCCGGCCGGGCGGGCTGGCCGCGGACGTGCCCGGCGGCGCGGCCGCGGCTGCCGCGGCAGGGGCCTGAGATGGCGCGCATCGACCTGGACCTGGCGCACTCCTATGTGCCAAATCCGCGTACCGACGAGGACTATGCGCTGCTGCCGCTGCAATTCACGTTCGAAGACGGCGGCGCCTATGCGCTGCTGGGTCCGTCCGGCTGCGGCAAGACCACGCTGCTGAACTGCATTTCCGGGTTGCTGCGGCCCTCGCACGGCACCATCGCCTTCGATGGCCGCGACGTGACCGTTGCCACGCCGCAGGCGCGCAATATCGCCCAGGTGTTCCAGTTCCCGGTGATCTACGACACCATGACCGTCGGCGCGAACCTGGCCTTCCCGCTGCGCAACCGCGGCGTGCCGGAAGCCCAGGTGCGCGAGCGGGTAGGGCGCGTGGCCGAGATGCTGGACCTGTCGGGCACGCTCGATCGCCGCGCCAGCGGCCTGGCCGCGGACGCCAAGCAGAAGATCTCGCTGGGGCGCGGACTGGTGCGCCAGGACGTGTCGGCCATTCTCTTCGACGAGCCGCTGACGGTGATCGACCCGCAGCTCAAATGGCAGCTGCGGCGCAAGCTCAAGGAAATCCACCACGAGTTCCGCCTGACGCTGATCTACGTGACGCACGACCAGACCGAGGCGCTGACCTTTGCCGACCAGGTGGTGGTGATGTCGCGCGGCAAGGCGGTGCAAGTGGGGCCGGCCGATGCGCTGTTCGAGCGGCCCGCGCATACCTTCGTCGGGCATTTCATCGGCTCGCCGGGCATGAATTTCCTGCCCGGGCGGTGGCGCGACGGTGCGATCGAGCTGGCCGGGCGCCGCTACATGCCGGAGTTGTCGCCGTCAGTCGAAGCGGCGTTGCGCGAGGCCGGCAGCTTCCGCATCGGCGTGCGGCCCGAGTACCTGCACCTGGCGCCGGAGAGCGACGCGCAGGCGGTGCCGGTGCGGGTCGAGCGCGCGCAGGACATCGGCACTTACTGGCTGCTGACCGGCGGCGTGCAGGAGGCGGGCGCACTGGCCGGCACGCTGCGCGCGCGGCTGGGTATCGAGGCAGCCGATCTGCGCCCGGGCGACACGGCCTGGCTGTCGGTGTTCAACCGCCACACCTGCTACTACGTCAACGAGGAACTGGTGCCATGAAGCCCGTCAACCAGAAGGCCTGGCTGCTGGTGTTGCCGGTGGTGGCATGCGTGGCGTTCTCCGCCATCCTGCCGCTGATGACCATCGTCAACTACTCGGTGCAGGACATCATCTCGCCCGAGCGGCGCGTGTTTGTCGGCACCGAATGGTTCCGCACCGTGCTGCGCGACGGCGAGCTGCACGACGCGCTGCTGCGCCAGCTGGGCTTCTCGCTGGCGGTGCTGCTGGTGGAGATCCCGCTCGGCATCCTGCTGGCGCTGTCGATGCCGGCCAGGGGCTGGAAGGCATCGGCGGTGCTGGTGATCATCGCGCTGTCGCTGCTGATCCCGTGGAACGTGGTCGGCACCATCTGGCAGATCTTCGGGCGCACCGATATCGGCCTGCTGGGCGCCGCACTGGCAGCGATGGGCTTCGACTACAACTACACCGGCAGCGCCTTCGATGCCTGGGTCACGGTGCTGGTAATGGACGTCTGGCACTGGACGCCGCTGGTGGCGCTGCTGTGCTACGCCGGCCTGCGCGCCATTCCCGACGCCTACTACCAGGCCGCGCAGATCGACGGCGCCTCGCGCCTGGCGGTGTTCCGCTATATCCAGCTGCCCAAGCTGCGCGGCGTGCTGATGATCGCGGTGCTGCTGCGCTTCATGGACAGCTTCATGATCTACACCGAGCCCTTCGTGCTGACCGGCGGCGGCCCGGGCAACGCCACCACCTTCCTGTCGCAGTACCTGACGCAGAAGGCGGTTGGCCAGTTCGACCTGGGCCCGGCGGCGGCGTTTTCCATTGTCTATTTCCTGATCATCCTGCTCATGTGCTTCATCCTCTATAACTGGATGCAGCGCGCGGGCACCGCCGGCAGCGAGGACATGCCCCATGGCTGATATGCGCACCCCCGCCAACCGCGCCACCTGGTGGCGCGCGGGCTTCCTGCTGGTCTACCTGCTGTTCGCCATCGTGCCGATCTACTGGATGGTGAACATGTCGTTCAAGACCAACGAAGAGATCGTCTCCACGCTGTCGCTGTGGCCCGCGGAATTCACGCTGCAGCATTACAAGACCATCTTCACCGACCCGTCCTGGTATTCGGGCTATGTCAACTCGATGATCTACGTGGCGATGAACACAGTGATCTCGATCTCGGTGGCGCTGCCTGCGGCGTATGCGTTTTCGCGCTACCAGTTCATCGGCGACAAGCATGTGTTCTTCTGGCTGCTGACCAACCGCATGACGCCGCCCGCGGTGTTCCTGCTGCCGTTCTTCCAGCTCTACAGCACCATCGGGCTGATGGATACCCACCTGGGCGTGGCACTGGCGCACCTGGTCTTCAACGTGCCGCTGGCGGTGTGGATCCTGGAAGGCTTCATGTCGGGCGTGCCGCGCGAGATCGACGAGACCGCGTATGTCGATGGCTACTCGTTCCCGCGCTTCTTCCTGACCATCTTCCTGCCGCTGATCAAGGCCGGCGTGGGCGTGGCGGCGTTCTTCTGCTTCATGTTCAGCTGGGTCGAGCTGCTGCTGGCGCGCACGCTGACCTCGGTCAACGCCAAGCCCATCGTCGCCACCATGACGCGCACGGTGTCGGCATCGGGCATGGACTGGGGCGTGCTGGCCGCGGCCGGCGTGCTGACCATCGTTCCCGGCGGCATCGTGATCTGGTTCGTGCGGCATTACATCGCGAAGGGCTTCGCGATGGGTCGCGTGTAGTCCCTGAAGCCAACACAAGGAGACGGCGCAATGCTGAGCTGGATGGTCTGGACGACGCCGGTAGCGGTGTTCTTCGGCTGCATCGTGGTCATGCTGATCAGCATGACTATCTGGGAAATACGCGCGCCTTCGGTGCTGCGCAAGGGCTTCCTGCCGATCGCGACCACGCGTGGCGACCGGCTGTTTATCGGGCTGATGTGCGCGGCCTGGGTCAACCTGGCTTGGGTGGGGCTGGGCGAGAAGGTCACGGCCTGGCTGTCGCTGGCTGAGGAGCCATCAGTGTGGATCAGCTTTGTGGTGTCCATGCTGGTGCTGGCGCTGATCATGCGCAAAGGCTAGCGGTACCTGAACAACAAGCATGAATGGGAAACGCGGCTTGTCCCTGCCCCGGGGCCGCCACCCAGACGACAAGCCGGGGAAGGGGAATTCTTGAGGAGACACCGATGAAAGTGCACGTGAAGTTGGGGATGTCAGCCCTTGCCTGCGCGGCTGCGCTGGCTTGCGGGTCCGCCTGGGCGGGCGAGGCTGAGGCCAAGAAGTGGATCGACAATGAGTTCCAGCCCTCGTCGCTGGCCAAGGACAAGCAGCAGGCAGAAATGAAGTGGTTCATCGACGCCGCCGCCAAGCTCAAGGCCAAGGGCGTCACGCAGATCAGCGTCGTGTCCGAGACCATCACCACGCACGAGTACGAATCCAAGACGCTGGCCAAGGCATTCGAGGAGATCACCGGCATCAAGGTCAAGCACGACCTGATCCAGGAAGGCGACGTGGTCGAGAAGCTGCAGACCTCGATGCAGTCCGGCAAGTCCATCTACGACGGCTGGATCTCTGACTCTGACCTGATCGGCACGCACTACCGCTATGGCTCGATCCTGCCGCTTACCGACTATATGAACGGCGCCGGCAAGGAGTGGACCAACCCCGGGCTGGACGTGAAAGACTTTATCGGCACCAAGTTCACCACCGCGCCGGACGGCAAGCTGTACCAGCTGCCCGACCAGCAGTTTGCCAACCTGTACTGGTTCCGCGCCGACTGGTTCGCGCGCAAGGATCTGCAGGACAAGTTCAAGGCCAAGTACGGCTATGACCTGGGCGTGCCGACCAACTGGTCGGCCTATGAGGACATCGCCAACTTCTTCACCAACGACGTGAAGGAGCTCGACGGCAAGAAGGTCTATGGGCACATGGACTACGGCAAGAAGGACCCGTCGCTGGGCTGGCGCTTCACCGACGCCTGGCTGTCGATGGCCGGCACCGCCGACAAGGGCCTGCCCAACGGCATGCCGGTGGACGAGTGGGGCATCCGCGTGGCCGAGGACAAGTGCACGCCGGTCGGTGCCTCGGTGTCGCGCGGCGGTGCCACCAACAGCCCGGCGGCGGTCTATGCGCTGACCAAGTACATCGACTGGATGAAGAAGTACGCGCCGCCGCAGGCGATGGGCATGACCTTCTCCGAGGCCGGCCCGGTCCCCGCGCAAGGCCAGGTGGCGCAGCAGATCTTCTGGTACACCGCCTTCACCGCGGACATGACCAAGAAGGGCCTGCCGGTGGTCAACGCCGACGGCTCGCCCAAGTGGCGCATGGCGCCGTCCCCGTACGGCCCGTACTGGAAGCAGGGCATGCAGAACGGCTACCAGGACGTGGGCTCGTGGACCTTCTTCAAGAACACCGATCCCAACAAGCTGGCGGGCGCCTGGCTGTATGCGCAGTTCGTGACGTCCAAGACGGTCTCGCTGAAGAAGTCGCTGACCGGGCTGACCTTTATCCGCGACAGCGACATCCACCACGAGTACCTGACCAAGAACGCTGCCAAGTACGGTGGGCTGGTCGAGTTCTACCGCAGCCCCGCGCGCGTGGCCTGGACGCCGACTGGCACCAACGTCCCCGACTATCCGAAGCTGGCCCAGCTGTGGTGGAAGAACGTGGCCACCGCGGTGACCGGTGAGAAGACGCCGCAAGCCGCCATGGACACGCTGGCCGAAGAGATGGACCAGGTCATGGCGCGGCTGCAACGCGCCGGCATGAGCAACTGCGCGCCCAAGCTCAACCCGAAGGGAGATCCGGGCAAGTGGCTTTCGAACGACCATGCGCCGTGGCAGAAGCTGGCCAACGAAAAGCCGAAGGGCGAGACCATTCCTTACGACAAGCTGCTGCAGGCGTGGAAGGAAGGGAAGGTGCGCTGAGGCGCCGAGGCGTTGATGCTGCCGGCGACGGTTGAATGCCTTACGTGGTCAAGTCCGATGTTTCCGGTTGGGCCACTGCCGCCGCCTGCATCGCATAACGCGCCTTGCCATGCCGCTTGGCCTCGTACAGCGCCATGTCGGCGTGCATGAACAACTCGCTCGCGGTCATGGTGTGGCGCACGTCATGGATCGCCGAGCCGACGCTGGCCGAGGCCGCCAGCGTGTGACCGTCGATCACGAAGGGCATGCGCGCGGCCTGCACGATGGCGTTGGCGATGGACGCCATGGCCTGGCGGTCGGCAACGCCGTCCAGGATCACCGCAAACTCATCGCCGCCGATGCGCGCGACCGCGTCGCCCTTGCGCACGCACGCGCGCAGCCGCTGCGCAAAGGCGACCAGCAACTGGTCGCCCACCGGATGGCCAAAACTGTCGTTGACGCCCTTGAAGTCGTCCAGGTCCACCAGCAGCAGCGCCAGCGAGCGCCCGTCGGCGCTGGCGCGGGCCATGCATTCGGCCAGACGCCGGTCGAAACCCTTGCGGTTGAGCAGGCCGGTGAGGTAGTCGGAGATGGTCTGCGCTTCCAGGCTGCGCAGTTTTTCGCGCTCATGGGTGACGTTGCGCCCGAACATGTGCAGGCCAATGACGGTGTCCTGGGCATCGTTCCAGGCCGGCTGGCAGGTGATCTCCATGCATTCGGTGCCGTCGGCGCTTTCCCGCGTAAAGGTGACTGACTGCCCAGCCCGGGCTTGTTCCAGGTACGGCTGGCAGGCCAGGTATTCCTGGGTGCCCCACAGTTCGCGCAGCGACAGCCCCACGATCTGCTGCGCCGGCACGCCATACCGCTGCGCATAGGCCTGGTTGACGAAGACATAGCGCTGCTGCATGTCGATGAACGAGACAAAGTCCGGCACATGGTTGGCGATCGCCTCGATGCGCTTCTCGCTTTCGGCGGCGCGGTCCTTGGCCGCTTTCAGCGCGGCTTCGCGCTCCGACAGCTGCGCCACCACCTCGGCGAAGGTCGCGGCCAGTTCGCCGATCTCGTCGGCACGGCCGACGGGCAGGTCCGCCACCGCAGCCGGGTTGGTGCCGATCTGGCGCACGGCACGGTGCAGCCGCTGCAGCGGTTCAAGCAGCCGGCGCATGACCAGCCACATCATCGCGGCGGCAAGCAGCATGGTGATGGCGCCGATGACCAGGGTCCGTTGGCGCACCGCGAGCAGCGGCGCGTAGGCTTCGGCTGCCGGCAGGACCGCCACCAACTCCCAGCCGTTGGATGCCAGCAGATAGCGCGCCACGATCGGCTGCGTCGGCGTCAGGACTTCCAGGAAGGCGGGGGCGTGATCGGCGCCGCAGGTTTCGCCGATCGCGCGTGCGGGGCTCAGCACGCGGGCAACATCCGGGTGCATTGCATAGCGGGGATTGGTGCCGGCGGAAACCAGGCAGAAGCTGCCGGTGGTGCCCACGCGGCTGTGCGCAAGCTCGCGCAGGAAGTTGCTGTCCGCGAGGTTCAGGACGCCCCCGACCACGCCGCGCAGCTCGCCACCCGGCCCGTGCAGCGGCACTGCCAGCACCACGCCGGGGGCATTGGTCTGCTTGCCCTGGACCAGGTCCGACACCGCAAATGGCTGGCCTTGCTGGATATCGCGGAAATAGTCGCGGTCGTCCACGCGCAGGCGCACGCCATCCGGCACGGCGGTGCTGAACACCACGTGCCCGTCGGGCGCGGCCAGGAAGACGGCGTTGAAGGTCTCGGGCACTTCCACCAGGCCCTCCACGGCCCGGCGCAGCTCGGCCGGCCTTGCCGAAAGCATGGGGGAGAGCTGGCGTGCCACGCGCCGCAAGACGGTGGCGCGGCCCTGCAGCTTTTCATCGAGCTGCTCGGCCACCATCTTGACCAGCGTGTCCTGCTGCGTCTGCTGCAGGTTCTTCAGGCCGTCGTAGGCGTAGTACTGCGCGTAGAGCGCGCGCAGCACGATGATCAGCGTCACCACACCCGCCGTGGCGAACGCCATCCGGTACTTCAAAGAGTGCTGCATGATTGACTTGTTTCTTGTGCGCACTGACCCGTATTCTCGTCCCGGCGCATCATGTTGCCGACCCGAGATCCTGTCCGGGACGTGAAATCAAGATTAGCAGATGTCAAGATGAAATTCGCAACTGTTTGCAACCGCGTGCCAGGTTGCAAGCGCAACGTGCCTGCCGTGCTACAGGGAAGGGTGTGGCCGGTGGCGAGATCGCCACGCGCACTCATGCACCGATTCCGCCTTGGCATTAGCATGCGGGATGGCCCGCGATGTGGCGGGCCCGTCTCGCGGTCCCTGAATTTGCCGTTCCTGATTCCTTCCAGCCCAAACGCCAATGACTACACCGACTACGCTGCTCGACCTGGCCGGCGCCAGCCGCACCCCTTCCGCCTGGGATGCCGCCGTCCTGATCCTGATCGACCATCAACGCGAATACGTCGACGGCCGCCTGCCNAATCCGCCGCCGCCCCCCTGCCGCTGGCCGGCATGCCCGCGGCCGTGGCTGCCTGCGCGGAACTGCTGGCGCTGGCGCGCCGCCACGGCACGCCGGTGATCCATGTCGCGCACCACGGACGTCCGGGCAGCATGGCGTTCGACCCGACCGGGCCGTATGCCGCCTTTATCGAGGGGGTGGGGCCGCAGGCTGGTGAGATTACCGTCACCAAGGGCTTGCCCAACAGCTTCGCCGGCACCACCCTGGCCGACGAACTGGCCAGGCTCGGCCGCAAGGAGCTGATTGTGGCCGGCTTCCAGACGCATATGTGCGTAAGCGCCACGGTGCGCTCCGCGCTCGACCACGGCTATCGCAGCACCGTGGTGGCCGCTGCCTGCGCCACGCGCGACCTGCCTGACCCGCTGGGCGGCCCCGCCGTACCTGCGGCCGATCTCCACCGCAGCACGCTGGCCGCGTTGAATGACCGCTTCGCCACGGTCGTCGCGGACGCAGGGGCCTGGCACGGCTAACCAGCGACGGGCCAGGTGCGCACGCGCAGCACGGTATGGTCGCGCGGGCGCAGCGTCAATTCCAGTGCGGTCGGCACGCCCCGCCGCGTGATCGGCGCGGCAAAGCGCGCCATGTCCGCTGCCGCAGCGAGCCGCGTGCCGCAGCGGATCACCAGCCGCAGGATGTGCAGCGGCACGAACCGGTCTGGCTCGTGCATGTCCGCCAGCGCGGCCAGCGTGAAATGCAGCGGCTGCCGGGCCAGTGCGATGAAGCGCCCGCGCAGCCGCGCCAGCGTTGTCGCGGGCGCTGCCAGTCCTTCCCCCGCGGCGCCGCTGCGCGTCATGCCGCGCACGCGCGGCTGCCACAGCGTGCCGGCAACCAGCAACCGTGCGCGTCCCGCGCCATCTGCATCCACGCATGCATCGAGTGCCACGACCTGGCCCGTCAGGTCATAGGTGGACGCCACTGAGGCAAAGCTGCGGTGGTAGCCGATGATGCAATCCATGTCTTCGTCATAGACCGGCCGCGCATCGCGCGGCACGCGCGCGGAGCGCATCTCGAACCAGCCGGCACAGACCGGGTTGCGGCCGGTCCAGGGCAGGGCGGGTTCGGTTTCGGTCGCGGTAGGGAGGCAGGCGGATGGCAAGTCGTGCTCCGGTGCAGGTCGGAGCAGTCAAGGTAGCCGGCAGGTCAGTGGCCGGAAATGAGATAAGCCTTGTCGCCGGCAACGGAAAGGTTGCGTCGCGATGTGGCTGCGGCCTAGAAGCTCACGCCCAGAGAAAGGATCGCGACCTGGTCCGTCGAGCCCGGGTTGAACCAGTAGAAGCCCGCCGTGAACCTACGCACCGTGACCTGGAAAAAGCCGCCTCGCTGGAGTTCGCGGTCTCCCCCGTAGATCCGGGTACGTTGCGCGACCAGGCCCAGCCTCAGCCATTCGACCGGGCGGAAGCCAAGTTCGCTCCAGGCGTAGAGATAGCCCGGTTCCTCGCCGCGCGCGTCCAGGTATTCGGCTTCGATGTAGTAGTCGAACTTGCTCACTGCCACGCTGGCTTCAAGCCCGCCGATCAGGCCGTGGGTGGAGCCTCCCACGAAGCCAACGATGGGTGTCGCCTTGAACTGGATGGTTTCGCCGCCCGAGAAGGTCCAGCCGATGAAGGCTGACTGCGAGTGGACTGCCTCGTAGTTGCTTCTTGCCTCGAGGTGAAGCTGCTTCCTTTCCGCGATGAAGATGCCGGAGAGGTAGTCGCCGCTCTGGCGCGGCATGTTCCAGTAGCCTGTTGCCGAGAAGGTCCAGGGCGAGCCGGCCGCCTGCCCGGCGGCATCCGGCGCGGGCTGGGGCGGCTCCTGTGCCTGGACCGCGCCCGTGCCAAGGGCGGCGGCAAGCAGCAGGATCGCGCCTCGCATCTCAGCCCCCCAGCGCGATGATGGCGATGGTCATGACCACGCCCAGCGCCGTCATGGCTGCGCCAGTGACCCAGCCGCCAAAGCCGGCATAGTGGCCCAGCGCCCACCCGGCGGCGAACAGCATGGCCAGGGTCAGCCCGCGCGAGATCAGTAGCGCCAGTTTGACGTCGTCCAGCAGTACGAACGGCAGTGCGACCGGAAACGTGGTCAGCACAATGATAAAGAAGATGTGCACGGCACCCAGCAGGTCGGCCATGTTCAGGCGGGGGCGGGGCGGCAGCGCCGGGGCGGCGGTGAGCCGTGCCCGCATGGCTTCCAGTTCCTTGTCGGTGACCAGCGACTTCGTTGCGCGGGGCAGCGCATCGCGAATCAGGCCGATCGCAGTGGCCTGGTCGCCTGCATTCCTGACGGCAAGTGCCAGGGAGATCCGCTGGCCGCGGCTCGCCAGCGTACGGACCAGGAACATGACCGCGTCCACCATGCCCCAGGCCAGGTTGCAGCCCAGTGCGGCATGCAGCATGGTGCGGCTGGCATCCGGGCCGCCCGTGCCGCTCGACACCGCACCGACAAAAGTGAGCGCCATGAACAGGCCGAAGCACATCTCGGAGACGCGGTCCACTACGTCCAGCACCGGCTCCCGTGTCTGCGCATCCTCCGGCGGCACGGTCGCGCCGGCATGGATCGTCGTCCTGGGTGAATCGGGCATGGCGGACTCCCGAAAGCTGCGTCGATGATCGGATGGGCGATAGGGGCTGGCCCCGTGGGAGCGAGGGCGACTGTGCCTGCCTGGCCCGTCGTCCTGTGGACAAGTATGCGCGCCAGGCGCAAATATGCCAGGCCAGCTTTCCTTGATTGGCGTCGTGAACCACAGTTTTCCGGGGAGGGTAGAAAACCTGGGCAAACGCCGGGCAACAAAAAACCCAGAGAGCTTGCGCTGTCTGGGTTTCCTGGCAACTTAGGCAGTTGCTGGCCCTTTGTCTGGTGGGTGGTACAGGGATTGAACCTGTGACCCCTGCCGTGTGAAGGCAGTGCTCTACCGCTGAGCTAACCACCCCTGACTGCGTCGTCGTTGCCGTCGTGCAGCAGAGAAATGAGATTATGCAGAGGTCTCTGTATCTTGTAAAGCCCTTTTTGAATTTTTTGTCAGGCAGCCAGGCTTCCGGGTGCTTCCGCCGGGGCCTCCTGCCACACGGTCTTGCCGCCGCTGGCCTTGTCCAACCCCTTGAGCAGGGCGAGGTGGGCCTGTTGTTCTTCATCGGTGGCGCGCAGCACCGGCAGGGCAAGGCGCGACAGGTCGGCGCTGGCGACGGCGCCGTCTGCGCCCGCCGTGCTGTCGTGCATGTCGATCACCAGCGAATCCTGGCCGCGCGTCATGGCCAGATAGACCTCGGCCAGCAGCTCGGCATCTAGCAGGGCGCCGTGCAGCGTGCGGTGGGCGTTGCTGATGCCCAGGCGGTCGCACAGGGCGTCGAGCGAGTTGCGCTTGCCGGGGAACATCTGGCGGGCTTCGCGCAGGGTGTCGATCACATTGCCGGCATGCTGGCGGAACGGCGGCAGGCCCAGCAGCTGGAATTCCATGTCGAGGAAGCCCAGGTCGAACGGCGCGTTGTGGATGATCAGCTCGGCATCCTGGAGGAACTCGCGGATGTCGTTGACGACTTCGGCAAAGCGGGGCTTGTCGGCCAGGAACTCGACCGTGATGCCGTGCACGGCGATCGCGCCCTCGTCGATATCGCGTTCCGGGTTGACGTAGAAGTGCAGGTGGCGCCCCGTCAGGCGGCGGTTCATCAGCTCGACGCAGCCGATTTCGATCAGGCGGTCGCCGGTGGCGGCACTCAGGCCGGTGGTTTCGGTGTCGAGAACGATTTGTCGCATGGCGGGCATTCTAGCGGAGCGGCGCGGGCGCTCCGCGGTTTCTTGTTAGCGAAAGGGATCAGCGGCCGATCGATTCGACGCCGCGGTTGGCCAGCGCGTCGGCGCGCTCATTGCCGGGGTGGCCGTTGTGGCCGCGCACCCAGTGCCAGGAGATCTGGTGCGGCTGCGCCAGGGTGTCCAGCTCCTGCCACAGGTCGGCGTTCTTGACAGGCTTCTTGTCGGCGGTCTTCCAGCCGCGGGCCTTCCAGCCGGGCAGCCATTCGCTGATGCCCTTCTGGACATACTGCGAGTCGGTATAGACACGCACGACGCAGGGCCGCTTGAGCGCGCGCAGCGCTTCGATCACGGCGGTCATTTCCATGCGGTTGTTGGTGGTGTTGGGCTCGCCGCCGAACATTTCCTTCTCGCTGGTGCCGGCGACAAGCACCGCGCCCCAGCCGCCGCGGCCGGGATTGCCCTTGCAGGCGCCGTCGGAGTAGATCGTGACTTCTTGCATGTGATTCCATGATGGCCACCCGCCGGGCAGGTGGCGCTTTGAGGGCGAATTGGGTGAGAGCGCGGGCGCGCGCCGGCGTCAGCGCTCTTCGCCAGGGGTCTTGCCGTGGGTGCCGGTAGGCGTGGCCACGGGCGATGACACCGGAGCCAGCGCCGGCTTGCTCTTCCAGGCCGGGCCGACCAGGCGGATATTGCGCACGCGCTTGATCGCCGAGATCATATAGACCGCGCCGAAGATCGGCCACCAGCGGTCGCCGGCTTTTTCCATGAAGGCGGCGCGCTGCAGCCAGCGGTCGGTGCGGTAGGGCGGGCAGTAGCAGCCAAAGCGGCCGCGGATGATATCGAAGCCCAGCAGCTTGAGCCAGTCCTTGATGCGCACAAAGCCGATCTGCTGCGCGTCCGTCGGCAGGAAGGGCGTGGCGCCGAGCCGGTTCATGCCCTGGCGCGCCCCCCACAGGCTCATCGGGTTGAAGCAGGTGACCACCACGCGCCCCTCGGGCATCAGCACCCGCGAGACCTCGCGCAGCACTTCGTGCGGGTCTTCGGCGAATTCCAGGATGTGGGGCAGGGTGACCAGGTCGATGCTTTGCTCGTCGAAAGGCAGCTCGTCGAATCGGCACAGCAGCTGGCGCGCATCCGGATGTGCCGCGCGCGGCCCGTGCGGGCCGCTGGACGGGTCCAGCGCCAGCGCCGAGAACGGCATCCGGTTCTCGCGCAGGGTGTCGATGTAGGGCAGGCCCATCTGGACGGCGTGATAGCCGAAGATGTCGGTCACGATCCGGTCGTACTGCTGCGACTCCCAGCGCAGCATGTACTCGCCGGGCGGCGAGGCCAGCCAGTCTTCCCAGCTTACAATCGGATGATTGGGACGATTGGACATAGGAGCATGCGCATGTTGAAGGTTGAGGCGATCCCGGCGTTCCAGGATAACTATATCTGGGCCATCCACGACGGGCATAGCGCCGCCGTGGTCGATCCCGGCGAGGCCGCGCCGGTGGAGCGCTTCCTGGCGCAAAGCGGTCTGGCTCTGGGCGCTATTGTAATCACCCATCACCACGGCGATCACCAGGGCGGGGTCGCCGAGTTGCTGGCGGCGCACCCGCGCACGCTGTCGGGCGCGCCGATGCCGGTGCTGGGGCCGGCTGGCGAGCGCATTGGCGGGCGCACCCAGGCCCTGCGCGAAGGCGATGTCGTGACGCTGGAGACGCCGGCGCTGACGCTGCGCGTGCTGGACGTGCCCGGGCACACCGCCGGCCATATCGCCTATGTGGGCGACCTGGGCGAAGCCGGCCCGGCGGTCTTCTGCGGCGATACCCTGTTCGCCAGTGGCTGCGGGCGCCTGTTCGAAGGCACGCCGGCGCAGATGCTGGACTCGCTCGACAAGCTGGCCGCGCTGCCGGGCGATACCCGCGTCTATTGCGCGCACGAATATACGCGCAGCAATGTGCGCTTTGCGCGGGCGGTGGAGCCGGCCAATGCCGCGCTGGCGGCGTGGGAGCAGCGGGTCGACGCGCTGCGCGCGGCGGACCAGCCGACGCTGCCGACCACCATCGCCCATGAGCGCGAGGTCAATCCCTTCCTGCGCTCGCGCGAGCCCGCGGTGCGCGCGGCGGTGGCGGCGCAGGGCGGGGCCGCCACGGGCGATGCGCAGGCCTTCGGTGCGCTGCGCGGCTGGAAGGACAATTTCCGCTGAGCCCTGCCTGGCCTGCCGGGCCTTGCGCCGCAAGGCTTTCCGGCTGCCTACCGGATATTGGCTATATGGAAAATCTGATTGACGCGATACGCGGTTTTTTTTAGCATCACGCATCCTTTTGGCGTCACGATTCGAGAACTTAATGAAAATTGGTCGATTACTGGCGGTGGTCGCGTGCGCCACGCTGCTTGCAGCGTGCGCCAGCACCCCCACGCCGCCTGATGGCGCCAACGGCGCCGCGACCGCCCAGACCGCCAAGCGCCAGGACCCGCTCAACTCGCTCAGCGACAAATCGGCGCTTTCTTCCGCTTCCACAATCAATGTCGACCAGGGTGGCCTGGACTGGCTGCGCGGCCCCTCCAACGACATCTGGGACCGCATCCGGCGCGGCTTTGCCATGCAGGACCTGGAGGGCACGCTGGTCGATGACCGCACCCAGTGGTATGCGCAGCGGCCGGAATACATGGAACGGATGGTCGGGCGCTCAAGCCGCTACCTGTACCACATCGTAGAAGAGCTGGAACGGCGCAAGATGCCGACCGAGCTGGCACTGCTGCCGTTCGTCGAGAGCGCATTCAACCCGCAGGCGCAGTCCACCGCCAAGGCGGCCGGCATGTGGCAGTTCATCCCGAGCACCGGCAAGTCGTACAACCTGAAGCAGAACATGTTCCGCGACGAGCGCCGCGACGTGCTGGCCTCGACCGACGCCGCGCTGGACTACCTGGCACGGCTCTACGACATGTTCGGCGACTGGCACCTGGCGCTGGCGGCATACAACTGGGGCGAGGGCGCGGTGTCGCGCGCGATCGCACGCAACCAGGCGCGCGGGCTGCCGACCGACTATGCCAGCCTGCCCATGCCCAACGAGACACGCTACTACGTGCCGAAGCTGCAGGCGGTCAAGAACATCATCGCCAACCCCGCGGCGTATGGCGTCAGGCTGCCCGAGATCCCGGACCACCCGTACTTTGTCACGGTGACCACCTCGCGCGATATCGACGTGAACCTGGCGGCCAAGCTGGCGGACATGTCGGTGGAGGAGTTCAAGGCGCTCAACCCGTCGTTCAACCGGCCGGTGATCCTGGGCGCGTCCAACCCGCAGATCCTGCTGCCGTTCGATAACGCCGAGCGTTTCCAGTACAACCTGAACACCTACCGCGGCGGGTTGTCGAGCTGGTCGGCGGTGACGGTGGACAGCCGCGAGCGTATCGAGGCGCTGGCGGCACGGCTGAACGTCGACGCCGATACGCTGCGCGAGATCAACAGCATCCCGAAGGGCATGCGCCTGAAGGCCGGCTCGACCGTGATGATCCCGCGCTCGGGCCGTCACGACCAGGATATCAGCGCGACCCTGGCCGACAGCGCCATGCTGGCGATGGAGCCCGACTTGCCGGATGCGCGCCGCGTGGTGGTGCGTGCCAGCCGGCGGGACACCGTGGCCTCGGTGGCGCGGCGCTATGGCGTCTCGGCGGGGCAGGTGCAATCGTGGAACAAGCTCTCCGGCACCAAGCTGGTCGCCGGGCAGAGTCTGGTGCTGATGGTGCCGGTGCGCGGCGCCGGCGCGGTGCGGGCGGCGCGGGCCGAACAGGCTGACCGCGCCGAGCGCGCCGACCGTGCGGACCGTTCCGAGCGAAGCAGCAAGGGCGGCGTCGTGCGGGCCTCGGCCAAGGGCAAGACGGAGCCGCGCAAGCGCGTCACCGTCGAGGCCTCGTCGCGGCGCACGGCAGTCAAGGCGGCGCCGGCGCGCGTGGTGCGCGAGTCCAAGCCGGGGCCGACCGTCAAGGCGTCGGCCAAGGCCGGCACCAAGGGGGCCAAGGCCCGCTGACGAATGCTGGCGCCGGCTGGTCCGGCGCACTGCGCAAGAAGGGGCGATGCCGTCGGCACGCCCCTTTTTTCATGTGCCGGGCCCCGGGGTCCGCACGCCCCTCTCCGAATCTGTGTCCACGCGCACCCGCGCCGGTGGCAAACTACGGTCATCATCACAATGACCACAGACGCGGAGGAGACAGACATGACGGCAAGCCATGCCGTGCATGCCCGTTCGCTGGCCGACCCCGAGGGGTTCTGGGCCGAACAGGCGGCGCGCATCGACTGGGAAACCCCGTTCGGCCAGGTGCTCGACAACAGCCGTGCGCCCTTTACGCGCTGGTTCGTCGGCGGGCGCACCAACCTGTGCCATAACGCGGTCGACCGCCACCTGGCGGCCCGCGCCAGCCAGCCAGCGCTGCACTGGGTCTCGACCGAGACCGACCAGGCCCGCACCTTCACCTACGCCGAGCTGCACGACGAAGTCAGCCGCATGGCCGCGATCCTGCAGGGCCTGGGCGTGCAGAAGGGCGACCGCGTGCTGATCTACATGCCGATGATCCCGGAAGCCGCCTTTGCCATGCTGGCCTGCGCGCGCATCGGCGCGATCCATTCGGTGGTGTTCGGCGGCTTTGCCTCGGTCAGCCTGGCCGCGCGCATCGAGGATGCCCGGCCGCGCGTGGTGGTCAGCGCCGACGCCGGCTCGCGCGCCGGCAAGGTGGTGCCCTACAAGCCGCTGCTGGACGAGGCCATCCGGCTCTCCTCGCACCAGCCTGAGAAGGTGCTGCTGGTGGACCGGCAACTGGCGCAAATGCCCCGTACCGAGGGCCGCGATGAGGACTATGCCGCCTGGCGCGAGCGCGTGGCCGGCGTGCAGGTGCCGTGCGTGTGGCTGGAATCGAGCGAGCCGTCGTACGTGCTCTACACCTCCGGCACCACCGGCAAGCCCAAGGGCGTGCAGCGCGATACCGGCGGCTATGCGGTGGCGCTGGCCACCTCGATGGAGTACATCTTCTGCGGCAAGCCTGCCGACACCATGTTCACCGCGTCGGACATTGGCTGGGTGGTGGGGCATAGCTATATCGTCTATGGCCCGCTGCTGGCCGGCATGGCCACGCTGATGTATGAAGGCACGCCGATCCGCCCCGACGGCGGCATCNCGCCCCGACGGCGGCATCCTGTGGCGGCTGGTGGAGCAATACCAGGTCAACCTGATGTTCAGCGCGCCGACCGCGATCCGCGTGCTGAAGAAGCAGGACCCAGCCTGGCTGACCCGCTACGACCTGTCCAGCCTGCGCCTGCTGTTCCTGGCCGGCGAGCCGCTGGACGAGCCCACCGCGCGCTGGATCCAGGACGGCCTGGGCAAGCCGGTGGTCGACAACTACTGGCAGACCGAATCCGGCTGGCCGATCCTCGCGATCCAGCGCGGCATCGAGGCGCTGCCGCCCAAGCTGGGCTCGCCCGGCGTGCCCGCCTATGGCTATGACCTGAAGATCGTCGACGAGAACACCGGCGCGGAATGCCCGCCGGGGCAGAAGGGCGTGGTCGCCATCGACGGCCCGCTGCCGCCGGGATGCATGAGCACGGTCTGGGGCGACGACGACCGCTTCGTGCGCACCTACTGGCAGGCGGTGCCGAACCGGCTGTGCTATTCGACCTTCGACTGGGGCGTGCGCGACGCCGACGGCTATGTCTTTATCCTGGGCCGCACCGACGACGTGATCAACGTGGCCGGCCACCGGCTGGGCACCCGCGAGATCGAGGAAAGCCTGTCGTCCAGCGCCGCCGTGGCCGAGGTGGCGGTGGTGGGCGTGCAGGACGCGCTCAAGGGGCAGGTGGCGATGGCCTTCTGCATCGCCCGCGATCCGGCGCGCACGGCCACGGCCGAAGCGCGGCTGGCCTTGGAGGGCGAACTGATGAAGACGGTGGAGCAGCAACTGGGTGCCGTGGCGCGGCCGGCGCGCGTATTCTTTGTCAATGCGTTGCCCAAGACCCGCTCCGGCAAGTTGCTGCGGCGCGCCATGCAGGCAGTGGCCGAAGGGCGCGACCCGGGCGACCTGACTACGATCGAGGATCCGGGTGCACTGGAACAGTTGCAGGCAGCGCTGAAAGGCTAGATGGCGGGCTGAGGGGTGGCGATGCGGGTGCCTTGCGGCGCACTCCGCATTCCACCCTTGCCATCGGCCGTGATGCAGTCTAATATTTGAAGCATAAAATATTTAGACATCATCTAGATGGCGGTGTGATCCTGGGCAAAGGTGCCCGGCGCAGCCGGCAGGAGGCGACAGATGCGAGTGCTTTGTATTGGTGGTGGCCCGGCAGGCCTGTACTTCGGACTGCTGATGAAGCTGCAGGATCCGGCCAACGAGGTCATCGTGGTCGAGCGCAACCGGCCCTACGACACCTTCGGCTGGGGCGTGGTGTTCTCCGACGCCACCATGGACAACCTGAAGCAAGCCGACCCGGTCAGCGCCGCCGAGATCAACGCGGCCTTCAACCACTGGGACGATATCGACATCCATATCGGCGGGCGCACCATCCGCTCCGGCGGCCATGGCTTTATCGGCATCGGCCGCAAGCGCCTGCTCAATATCCTGCAGGCACGCTGCGAGGCGCTGGGCGTGAAGCTGGTGTTCGAGACCGATGTGTCCGACGACCAGGCGCTGGCGATGCAATACCAGGCCGACCTGGTGATCGCCTCGGACGGCCTGAACAGCCGCATCCGCACCCGCTACGCCGACACCTTCCAGCCTGACATCGACACGCGCCAGTGCCGCTTTGTCTGGATGGGCACGCACAAGCTGTTCGACGCCTTCACCTTTGCCTTCGAGAAGACCGAGCACGGCTGGTTCCAGGCGCACGCCTACCGCTTTGACGACACCACCTCGACCTTTATCGTCGAGGCGCCGGAGTCGGTCTGGCGCGCCGCGGGCATCGAGCAGATGAGCCAGGAAGAGGGCGTGGCCTACTGCGAGCGCCTGTTCGCGCGCTACCTCGATGGCAACAAGCTGATCACCAATGCGGCGCACCTGCGCGGCTCGGCGATCTGGATCCGCTTCCCGCGCGTGATCTGCCGCCAATGGGTGCATTGGAACACCTTGCCCGACGGCCGCCGCGTGCCGGTGGTGCTGATGGGCGATGCCGCGCACACCGCGCATTTCTCGATCGGTTCGGGCACCAAGCTGGCGTTGGAAGATGCCATTGACCTCGCCGAAGAAATCCGTGGCAGGGGTCATGACGGCCTGCCCGATGCACTGTCGCGCTACGAAGCCACGCGCGGCGTGGAAGTGCTGAAGATCCAGAACGCGGCGCGCAACTCGACCGAATGGTTCGAGAACGTCGAGCGCTACGCGGGCAGCCTGCCGCCGGAGCAGTTCGCCTATTCCCTGCTGACCCGCTCGCAGCGCATCTCGCATGAGAACCTGCGCGTGCGCGATGCGGACTATGTGGCGCAGTTCGAGCACTGGCTGGCGCGGCAGGCCGGCGTGCAACCGGAAAGCCTGCAGCTGCGCGAGCACCAGCCGCTGCCGCCGATGTTCACGCCGTTCCGCATGCGCGGCGTCACGCTGAAGAACCGCGTGGTGGTGTCGCCGATGGCGATGTACTCGTGCACCGACGGCGTGCCCGGCGACTTCCACCTGGTCCACCTGGGCTCGCGCGCGCTGGGCGGCGCCGGCATGGTGGTGGCGGAGATGACCTGCGTGTCGCCCGATGCGCGCATCACGCCGGGATGCCCGGGTTTGTGGAACGACGCACAGCGCGACGCCTGGCGCCGCATCGTCGACTTCGTGCATGCCAACAGCGATGCGCGCATCGCCATGCAGATCGGCCACTCGGGCCGCAAGGGCTCGACCCAGCTTGGCTGGGAGGCGATGGACCATCCTCTGCCGGAAGGCAACTGGCCGGTGATCTCGGCCTCGCCGCTGCCTTACCTGCCGGGCGAATCGCAGACCCCGCGCGAGATGACGCGCGCAGACATGGAGCGCGTTCGCGATGACTTCGTCGCCAGCGCGCGCCGCGCCGCGGAGGCCGGCTTCGACTGGCTGGAGCTGCACTGCGCGCACGGCTACCTGCTGTCGAGCTTTATCTCGCCGCTGAGCAATACCCGGGAAGACGAATACGGCGGTTCGCTGGCCGCGCGGCTGCGCTATCCGCTGGAGGTGTTTGCCGCGGTGCGCGCGGTGTGGCCGGAACACAAGCCGATGTCGGTGCGCATATCCGCGCACGACTGGGTCGAAGGCGGCATCACCCCCGACGACGCGATCGAGATCGCACGCGCCTTCAAGGCCGCCGGCGCCGACATGATCGACTGCTCGTCGGGCCAGGTCAGCCCGGACCAGGCTCCGGTCTACGGCCGCATGTACCAGACCCCGTTTGCCGACCGCATCCGCAACGAGGCCGGTATCGCCACCATTGCCGTGGGCGCGATCTTCGAGGCCGACCATGTCGACTCGATCATCGCCGCGGGCCGTGCCGACCTGTGCGCGATCGCGCGGCCGCACCTGGCCAACCCGGCCTGGACGCTGCAGGAAGCAGCGCGCATCGGCTACCGCGATATCGCCTGGCCCAAGCAGTACCAGGCCGGTAAGCGGCAACTGGAAACCAACCTGGAACGCGCCGCGGCGCAGGAGAAGCAGGGATGACGGGCAGCACGGGCTCACTGTCAGGGCGCCACGCGCTGGTCACCGGCGGCGGGCGCGGCATCGGCGCGGCCATCGCGCGCCGGCTGCTGGCCGACGGCGCCAGCGTGACGCTGCTGGGCCGCGATGCCGGCGCGTTGCAGGCGACCGTGCAAGCGCTGCGTGAGCTTGCCCCCGCAGGCGCCGTAGTCTCCTTTGTCACGGCCGATATTGCCGATGCCGACAGCGTGGCGCGCGCCTTTGCCGCCGCGGCTGACCAGGCCGGCCCGGTGTCGATGCTGGTCAACAACGCCGGCCAGGCACACAGCGCACCGTTCCTGAAGACCGATGCCGCGCTGTGGCAACGCATGCTGGACGTGAACCTGACCGGCACCTTCCTGTGCACGCAGGCGGCGCTGCCGGCGATGCTCGACGCGGGCTGGGGCCGCATCGTCAATGTGGCGAGCACGGCCGGCCTGATCGGCTACGGCTATGTCAGTGCCTATTGCGCGGCCAAGCATGGGGTGATTGGCCTGACGCGCGCGCTTGCGCTGGAAACCGCGGCCAAGGGCGTGACCGTCAACGCGGTCTGCCCGGGCTATACCGAAACCGACATCGTGCGCGACGCGGTGGCCAATATCGTCGGCAAGACCGGCCGCACCGAGGAACAGGCGCGCGCCGAGCTGGCCGCACGCAATCCGCAACGGCGGCTGGTGCAGCCCGAGGAAGTGGCCGACGCGGTGGCCTGGCTGTGCCAGCCATCCGCGGCCGCGATCACCGGCCAGGCGATCCCCGTCGCCGGCGGCGAAGTGATGGCGGGCTGAACCTCACCGACTGCAACAGACAACGAGAGAACCCATGACAGAGATCGCACTCGACATGCGCCACCACAAGCGCAGCTTTGCCGGCTACCAGCCGAAGCACTTCCTGTGGTCGGTGTCCGGCGACGGCAAGGTCGGCACCGTGACGCTGAACCGGCCGGAGCGCAAGAACCCGCTGACTTTCGATTCCTATGCCGAGCTGCGCGACCTGTTCCGCGGCCTGTGCTATGCCAGCGACATCAAGGCGGTGGTGGTGACGGGCGCCGGCGGCAACTATTGCTCGGGCGGCGACGTGCACGAGATCATCGGGCCTCTCACGCGCATGACCATGCCGGAGCTGCTCGACTTCACGCGCATGACCGGCGACCTGGTCAAGGCCATGCGCACCTGCCCGCAGCCGGTGGTGAGCGCGGTCGACGGCATCTGCGCCGGCGCCGGCGCGATGATGGCGCTGGCTTCCGACATGCGCCTGGGCACGGCGCAGGCCAAGACCGCGTTCCTGTTCACGCGCGTCGGCCTGGCCGGCGCCGACATGGGCGCGTGCACGCTGCTGCCGCGCGTGATCGGGCAGGGACGTGCCAGCGAGCTGCTCTACACCGGCCGCTCGATGAGCGCGGAAGAGGGCCTGCAGTGGGGCTTCTTCAATGCGCTGCATCCGTCCGATGCGGTGCTGGCCCAGGCGCAGGCGCTGGCTGCGCAACTGGCCGCCGGCCCGACCTTTGCGCACGGCGTGACCAAGAAGCTGCTGCACCAGGAATGGAACATGGGGCTGGACGAGGCCATCGAGGCCGAGGCCGAAGCCCAGGCCATCTGCATGCAGACGCGCGACTTCCGCCGCGCCTACGAGGCCTTCGTCGCCAAGACCAAGCCGGTGTTCGAAGGGGACTGAAGCGCCATGTCCGACAAGACCTATCTCGACCTGCCACTGTTCGACGACGCGCACCGCACACTGGAGCGCGAACTGGACGCCTGGTGCGCGCAACACCTCCATGTCGACCACAGCGATACCGACGCCGCCTGCCGCGCCCTGGTGCGCCAGCTGGGCGCGGCCGGCTGGCTGCGCTACTGCGTGCCGGCCGCGCACGGCGGCGCGCTGCCGGCGCTGGATTCGCGCTCGCTGTGCCTGCTGCGCGAGACCCTGGCGCGCCATGACGGCCTGGCCGATTTTGCCTTTGCCATGCAGGGGCTGGGCTCGGGCGCGATCTCGCTGGCCGGCAGCGATGCGCTGCGCGCGCATTACCTGCCGCGCGTGGCCCGTGGCGAGGCGATTGCCGCGTTTGCGCTGTCCGAGCCGGAGGCCGGTTCCGATGTGGCCGCGATGCAGTGCAGCGCACGGCTGTCGGACGACGGCAGCCACTATGTGATCGACGGCGCCAAGACCTGGATTTCCAACGGCGGCATAGCCGACTTCTACTGCGTGTTCGTGCGCACCGGCGAGGCGCCGGGCGCACGCGGCATCTCCGCCTTCGTGGTGGATGCCGATACGCCGGGCCTGACCATTGCCGAGCGCATCGACGTGATGGCGCCGCACCCGCTTGCCACGCTGCGTTTCGACAACTGCCGTGTGCCCGTGGGCAACCGGCTGGGCGAAGCAGGGCAGGGCTTCAAGGTGGCGATGATGACGCTCGACATTTTCCGTGCCTCGGTCGCGGCGGCGGCGCTGGGCTTTGGCCGCGCCGCGCTGGACGATGCACTGGCGCGCGCCTGCGCGCGCCCGATGTTCGGCGG
The DNA here is from genome assembly GCF_000611125.1 of Cupriavidus sp. SK-4. Taxonomy (NCBI): domain Bacteria; kingdom Pseudomonadati; phylum Pseudomonadota; class Betaproteobacteria; order Burkholderiales; family Burkholderiaceae; genus Cupriavidus; species Cupriavidus sp. SK-4. Next base: position 53,457 of record NZ_JFJW01000055.1, on the reverse strand, counting down.
CGTGCTGGCCGACCTGCAGCTGACCCAGGCCGCCATTGGCGACATGGCCACCGCGATCGACGCCGCGGCACTGCTGACCTACCGCGCGGCCTGGCTGCGCGATGTCAAGGGCCAGCGCACCACGCGCGAGGCGGCCATGGCCAAGATGGTGGCAACCGAGAACGCGCAGCAGGTGATCGACCGTGCGGTGCAGATGTTCGGTGGACTAGGCGTCAAGGTCGGCACGCGGGTGGAAAGCCTGTACCGCGAGATCCGCTCGCTGCGCATCTATGAAGGCGCCACCGAAGTGCAGAAGCTGATCATTGCGCGCGAGACGCTGGCCGGGCGCAAAGCCTGACGCGCCCGCGAGCTACCCACGAACTGCCGTACCGATACAGAGCAGACAGGAGACAAGCCATGGCGACCACAGCCCACCTCGATACCTTCGCGCGCGACCGCCTGCCGCCGCCCGATATGTGGCCGGTGTTCCGCTTCAATGCCGATACCGACTACCCGGAGCGGATGAATGCCGCGGTCGAGCTGGTAGACCGCCACGTGCGCGAAGGCCGCGGCGAGCGCATCGCCATCCGCCATCGCCGCGACGGACAGATCGAGACGGTCACGTATGCGCAGCTGGCGGCGCTGGTGAACCGCATCGCCCATGTGCTGGTCGAGGACATGCAGCTGGTGCCCGGCAGCCGCGTGCTGCTGCGCGGGCCCAACAACCTGATGATGGCCGCCAGCTGGCTGGCCACGCTCAAGGCGGGCCTGGTCGCGGTGCCGACCATGCCGCTGCTGCGCGCCAAGGAACTGAAGCAGATCATCGACAAGGCCCAGGTTGGCGCCGCGCTGTGCGATGCGCGGCTGCGCGAGGAGCTCGACGCCAACCAGCAGGCGGGCGGCGAATTCCACTGCCCGAGCCTGGCGCGCACGCTGTACTTCAACGGTGAAGGCGAGGGTTCGCTGGAGGCGGCAATGGCGGCCAAGGCAGATGCCTTCGAGGCCTGCGACACCGCCAGCGACGATGTCTGCCTGATCGCTTTTACCAGCGGCACCACCGGCCAGCCCAAGGGCACCATGCACTTCCATCGCGACGTGCTGGCGATGTGCGACCTGTTCCCGCGCCACGTGCTGCGCCCGCAGCCCGACGACGTGTTCTGCGGCACGCCGCCGATCGCGTTCACCTTCGGGCTGGGCGGCATGCTTTGTTTCCCGCTGCGCATCGGCGCCAGCGCCGTGCTGGCCGAGAAGCTGACGCCAGAGGCTCTGCTCGGGCTGATCCAGGATTTCCGCGCCACCATTGTCTTTACCGCCCCGACCTTCTACCGGCAGATGGCAGCGCTGGCGCCGCGCTACGACCTGTCCAGCCTGAAAAAGAGCGTGTCGGCCGGCGAAGCCCTGCCGGACGCCACGCGCCAGAGCTGGAAGGCGGCCACCGGCATCGAGATGACCGACGGCATCGGCGGTACGGAGATGATGCATATCTTTATCTCCAGCGCCGGCGCCGAGGTCAGGCCGGGCGCGATCGGGCGGGTGGTGCCGGGCTATGTCGCCCAGATCGTCGACGAGAACATGCAGCCCCTGCCGCCGGGGCAGGTCGGCAAGCTCGCGGTGCAGGGGCCGACCGGCTGCCGCTACCTGGACGATCCGCGCCAGTCCAACTATGTGAAGGCGGGCTGGAACCTGCCGGGCGATACCTTTTTCGTCGACGAGGACGGCTACTACTTCTACCAGGCGCGTTCGGACGACATGATCATCTCGGCCGGCTACAACATCGCCGGGCCGGAGGTGGAAAGCGCACTGATGCAGCATGAGGCAGTGGCCGAATGCGGTGTGGTCGGCGCGCCTGACGACGGGCGCGGCCAGGTGGTGATGGCCTATGTGGTGCTGCGCGAGGGCGTGGCAGCGGACGACGCTACCCGCACCGCGCTGCAGGACTACGTGAAGCGCCAGATCGCGCCCTACAAGTATCCGCGCCGCATTGTGTTCGTGCCGGCCCTGCCGCGCACCGAGACCGGCAAGCTGCAGCGCTTCCGGCTGCGGCAGATGGCGGAGCAGGGCAATGGCGGTGGCAATGGCGGCATCAACCAGGCGGGGAAGCCATGAGCCCCGTGTTCCGCAGCACCGTGCTGGTGCGCTTCAAGCACTGCGACGCCGCGGGCATCGTGTTCTATCCGCGCTATTTCGAGATGCTCAACGACCTGATCGAAGACTGGTTTAGCGAGGCGCTGGGCTGGCCCTTCGATGCCATGCATGGCGAGGGCCGCGCCGGCGTGCCGACCGCCGAGCTGGAGTGCCGCTTCCTGGCTCCGAGCCGGCTGGGCGAGGTGCTGACGCGCGAGCTGCGCGTGCTGAAGCTGGGCCAGTCCAGCTTTACCCTCGCGATCCGCTTCGCCGGCCCGCATGACGATACCCGCATGGAAGTGACGCAGCGGCTGGTCTGCGTCGATACCGGCTCGATTGCTCCGCAGCCATTGCCCGAGGCCGTGCGCGAGGCCATGTCGGCCTACCTGGTCGCGACGGCCTGAATCCCCGAATTCCATTCACTCATACAGATAATCAACAGGAAAACGCATTATGAACATCCTGCAGCCGCCCGACTGGGCGCCTCCGCGTGGCTACGCCAACGGCACCATGACCGAAATGCAGGTCGGCAGCCGCCTCCTCTTTGTCAGCGGCCAGATCGGCTGGACCGGCAAATGTGAATTCGAGACCGACGACTTCGGCCTGCAGGTGGCGCAGGCGCTGCGCAACGTGGTTGCCGTGCTGGCGGCCGGAGACGCGCTGCCTGAGCATATCGTGCGCATGACCTGGTATGTGAAGGACAAGGCGGAATATGTCGACGCCTACGGGGCGATCGGCCAGCATTACCGGGCCATCATCGGCCGCCACTTCCCGGCGATGACGGCGGTCGAAGTCGCGGACCTGGTGGAGCCGCGCGCCAAGGTTGAAATCGAGGTCACGGCGGTCGTGCCGCCGCAGGCGTAACGTAGCAGGCACAGGGCGGGACGGTGGCCGGCGGCATGGTGGCACCGCCGCCTGCCGCGTGCAAGTCCTTGAAAACTTGAGAAATTGGGTGGCGCGGGATATAATTCAAAAGTTTCGCTTTCAGAACCCTTCACCCTAGCGCCTACCGCTTTCCACCTTCCGCCGCCCCCAGCCGCGCCGCCTTTGCTGTCCGCACTCAATGTGACGCAAGGAGCATGTCGCAACCGGATCCGACCGCATCGGCGCAATGCCGCTGCCGCCGTCACGGATCCAGCCTGGGGGGCACGAGGCGTCGATTGGTCGGTCACGGGGTGAGTCCAGCAGGAGCCTACCCGTGTTACCGTCTTTTCCGTCCGCCATTCTCGCGCTTGCAGACGGCACGGTCTTTCGTGGCTATTCCATTGGCGCTTCCGGCCATACCATCGGTGAAGTGGTGTTCAACACCGCCATCACCGGTTACCAGGAAATCCTCACCGACCCGAGTTACTCCCGGCAGATCGTCACGCTGACGTATCCGCATATCGGTAACTACGGGGTCAATCCTGAGGATGTCGAAGCCACGAAAGTCCATGCCGCCGGCCTGATCATCAAGGATCTGCCGATCCTGGCCTCGAACTTCCGCAAGGAGCACACCCTTGCCCACTACCTGAAGCAGGAAAAGGTGGTGGCCATCGCCGGCATCGATACGCGCAAGCTGACGCGTATCCTGCGCGAGAAGGGTGCCCAGAACGGCTGCATCCTGGCCGGCGAAGACAATGTCCAGAAGGCCATCGACCTGGCCCGCTCGTTCCCCGGCCTGGCCGGCATGGACCTGGCCAAGGTGGTCTCGGTCAAGGAACCGTACGAGTGGACCCAGTCCGAGTGGAAGCTGGGCGAAGGCTACGGCAAGCAAGACCAGCCGCAGTTCCACGTGGTCGCCTATGACTACGGCGTCAAGTACAACATCCTGCGCATGCTGGCCGAGCGCGGCTGCAAGGTCACGGTGCTGCCCGCGCAGGCGAGCGCCGCCGACGCGCTGGCGCTGAATCCGGACGGCGTGTTCCTGTCCAACGGCCCCGGCGACCCCGAGCCGTGCGACTACGCCATCGCCGCCACGCGCGAATTCATCGAGCGCGGCATCCCGACCTTCGGCATCTGCCTGGGCCACCAGATCATGGCCCTGGCCGTTGGTGCCAAGACCCTGAAGATGAAGTTCGGCCACCATGGCGCCAACCACCCGGTCAAGGACCTGGACGATGGCCGCGTGGTGATCACGTCGCAGAACCATGGCTTCGCGGTCGACGCGGACACGCTGCCGTCGAACGTGCGCGTGACGCACAAGTCGCTGTTCGACGGTTCGCTGCAGGGTTTCACGCTGACCGACAAGCCGGCCTTCTGCTTCCAGGGCCACCCGGAAGCGTCGCCCGGCCCGAACGACGTGGCTTACCTGTTCGACCGCTTCATCAAGCTGATGACGGACGCGCGCAAATAAGCGGACGCGAGCAGAACAGCGCAGACCTCAGGGACATCCAATGAACGCCTTCATGCATACCGCTTTCGGCATCACCGATTTCTGGACCTATGTGCTGGGCACGATCTTTATCGTGCTGCTGCCGGGGCCGAACTCGATGTACGTGCTGTCGGTGGCGGCGCAGCGCGGCGTGCGCGCCGGCTACAAGGGCGCGTGCGGGGTGTTCCTGGGCGACTTCGTGCTGATGGTGCTGTCGGCGGCGGGCGTGGCCTCGCTGCTCAAGGCCAGCCCGGCGCTGTTCTACGTGGTGAAGTACATCGGCGCGGCCTACCTGGCGTGGATTGGTTTCAGCATGCTGCGCGGCGCGCTGCGCAACTGGGCTGCACGCGGCGATGCCGCCGCCGCCGCGCCGGTTAGCAAGGCCGACCAGTCCGACCCGTTCCGCAAGGCGTTGCTGATCAGCCTGCTGAACCCGAAGGCGATCCTGTTCTTCATCTCGTTCTTCATCCAGTTCGTTGACCCGGCCTTTGCTTACCCGGTGCTGTCGTTCTCCGTGCTGGGCCTGGTCGCCCAGTTCTGCAGCTTTGCCTACCTGACCACGATCATCTTCGTGGGCGCGAAGCTGGCCGACGCATTCCGGCGCCGCCGGCGCCTGTCGGCGGGCATGTCGAGCGGGGTGGGCGCGATGTTCATCGGCTTCGGCGCCAAGCTGGCGACGGCCACGATGAACTGAGCAAGACGATATTTTTGAATCCTGACGGATTCCCTGATTACCGGCGCGGTCCGCAGGCAAGGCGGGCCGGCCCATAAAGAGAGCGTGCAATGCCAAAACGCACAGACATCAAGAGCATCCTGATCATCGGGGCGGGCCCCATCATCATCGGCCAGGCGTGCGAGTTCGACTACTCCGGCGCCCAGGCCTGCAAGGCGCTGCGCGAGGAAGGCTTCAAGGTCATCCTGGTCAATTCGAACCCGGCGACCATCATGACCGACCCCAACACGGCCGATGTGACCTACATCGAGCCGATCACCTGGGAAGTGGTCGAGCGCATCATCGAGAAGGAACGCCCGGACGCGATCCTGCCGACCATGGGCGGCCAGACCGCGCTGAACTGCGCGCTGGACCTGCACCGCCACGGCGTGCTGGACAAGTACAAGGTCGAGCTGATCGGCGCGTCGCCGGAAGCCATCGACAAGGCCGAGGACCGCCAGAAGTTCAAGGACGCCATGACCAAGATCGGTCTGGGTTCGGCCAAGTCGGGCATCGCCCACTCGATGGACGAAGCCATGGCCGTGCAGTCGCGCATCGCCCAGGAAACCGGCAGCGGCGGCTACCCGATCGTGATCCGCCCGTCGTTCACGCTGGGCGGCAGCGGCGGCGGCATCGCCTACAACCGCGAAGAATTCGAAGAGATCTGCAAGCGCGGCCTGGACCTGTCGCCGACGCGCGAGCTGCTGATCGAAGAATCGCTGCTGGGCTGGAAAGAGTATGAGATGGAAGTGGTCCGCGACAAAAAGGACAACTGCATCATCATCTGCTCGATCGAGAACCTGGACCCGATGGGCATCCACACCGGCGACTCGATCACCGTCGCTCCGGCCCAGACCCTGACCGACAAGGAATACCAGATCCTGCGCAACGCCTCGCTGGCCGTGCTGCGCGAGATCGGCGTCGACACCGGCGGCTCCAACGTGCAGTTCTCGATCAACCCGAAGGACGGTCGCATGATCGTCATCGAGATGAACCCGCGCGTGTCGCGTTCGTCGGCGCTGGCCTCCAAGGCCACCGGCTTCCCGATCGCCAAGGTCGCGGCCAAGCTGGCCGTGGGCTACACGCTGGACGAGCTGAAGAACGAGATCACCGGCGGCGCGACCCCGGCTTCGTTCGAGCCGTCGATCGACTACGTGGTCACCAAGGTGCCGCGTTTCGCGTTTGAGAAATTCCCGCAGGCCGACAGCCACCTGACCACCCAGATGAAGTCCGTGGGCGAGGTGATGGCGATGGGCCGCACCTTCCAGGAATCGTTCCAGAAGGCCCTGCGCGGCCTGGAAGTGGGCGTGGACGGCCTGGACGAGAAGTCGTCGGACCGTGACGAGGTCGTCGAGGAAATCGGCGAAGCCGGCCCCGACCGCATCTGGTACGTGGGCGACGCGTTCCGCCTGGGCATGTCGCTGGAAGAGGTCTATGCCGAGACCGACATCGACCCGTGGTTCCTGGCCCAGATCGAAGACATCATCAAGACCGAAGGCCTGGTCAAGGCGCGCACGCTGGACAGCCTGTCGGCCGCCGAGCTGCGCTTCCTGAAGCAGAAGGGCTTCTCCGACCGCCGCCTGGCCAGGCTGCTGAAGACCGACGCCAAGGCCGTGCGCGAAGCGCGCATCGCCCAGAACGTGCGTCCGGTCTACAAGCGCGTGGACACCTGCGCGGCCGAGTTCGCCACCAACACCGCCTACATGTACTCGACCTACGAGGCCGAGCATGGCGAGTGCGAGGCTAACCCGACCGACAAGAAGAAGATCATGGTGCTGGGCGGCGGCCCGAACCGGATCGGCCAGGGCATCGAGTTCGACTATTGCTGCGTGCACGCCGCGCTGGCGCTGCGCGAAGACGGGTACGAGACCATCATGGTCAACTGCAACCCGGAAACCGTGTCGACCGACTATGACACCTCGGACCGCCTGTATTTCGAGCCGCTGACGCTGGAAGACGTGCTGGAAATCGTCGACAAGGAAAAGCCGGTCGGCGTGATCGTGCAGTACGGCGGCCAGACCCCGCTGAAGCTGGCGCTGGACCTGGAAGCCAACGGCGTGCCCATCATCGGCACCAGCCCAGACATGATCGACGCGGCCGAAGACCGCGAGCGCTTCCAGAAGCTGCTGCAGGAGCTGGGCCTGCGCCAGCCGCCCAACCGCACCGCTCGTGCCGAGGACGAAGCGCTGCGCCTGGCCGAAGAGATCGGCTACCCGCTGGTGGTGCGCCCGTCGTACGTGCTGGGCGGCCGCGCGATGGAAATCGTGCACGAGCCGCGCGACCTCGAGCGCTATATGCGCGAGGCCGTCAAGGTCTCGAACGATTCCCCGGTGCTGCTGGACCGCTTCCTGAACGACGCCATCGAGTGCGACGTCGATGCCATCTCCGACGGCAAGCGCGTCTTCATCGGCGGCGTGATGGAGCACATCGAGCAGGCTGGCGTGCACTCGGGCGACTCCGCCTGCTCGCTGCCGCCGTACTCGCTGTCGGCCGAGACCGTGGCTGAACTGAAGCGCCAGACCGCCGCCATGGCCCGCGCCCTGAATGTGATCGGCCTGATGAACGTGCAGTTCGCGATCCAGCAGAACGACGGCGTCGACACCGTCTACGTGCTGGAAGTGAACCCGCGCGCCTCGCGCACCGTGCCGTACGTGTCCAAGGCCACCGGCCTGCAGCTGGCCAAGATCGCTGCGCGCTGCATGGCCGGCCAGTCGCTGGACGAGCAGGGCATCGGCGAAGAGGTCATCCCGCCGTACTACAGCGTCAAGGAAGCGGTGTTCCCGTTCAACAAGTTCCCCGGCGTCGATCCGGTCCTCGGACCTGAAATGCGCTCGACCGGCGAAGTGATGGGCGTGGGCAAGGCCTTCGGCGAAGCGCTGTTCAAGAGCCAGCTGGCCGCGGGTTCGCGCCTGCCGGAAAAGGGCACCGTGCTGATCACCGTGAAGGACAGCGACAAGCCGCGCGCCGTCGGCGTGGCCCGCATGCTGCACGACATGGGCTACCCGATCGTTGCCACCCGCGGCACCGCGTCGGCCATCGAGGCCGCCGGCATCCCGGTGAAGGTGGTCAACAAGGTCAAGGACGGCCGTCCGCATATCGTGGACATGATCAAGAACGGCGAACTGGCGCTGGTGTTCACCACCGTGGACGAAACCCGCACCGCGATTGCCGATTCGCGCTCGATCCGGACCTCGGCGCTGGCCCACCGCATTCCTTACTACACCACCATCGCCGGCGCCCGCGCCGCGGTGGAGGGCCTGAAGCACATGCAGAGCCTGGAGGTCTACGACCTGCAGAGCCTGCACGCCTCGCTGGCCTGAAGCCCCGTAGGTAAGGCAAGCGGCACATCGCCACTGGCCGGGCGGGTTGCGCCCGGTCAAACCCAGGAAGCCCGCCGGAGTTGCTGCCGGCGGGCTTCCTGGCCTAAACTACGTCAAATTCGTCGATCGATGCGGCGTGCCCGCATTCGGTCCTGTCTGAAAGCCGCGGTTGAGCGGAAGTGCCCTGGCAGCATTCGCCAGGGATGGCTCCAGCTCCGCTGCGGCTCATTTTTTTGTTGAACGAAGACATGAGCACCATTCCGATTACCAAGCGTGGCGCAGAGCTCCTGAAGGAGGAGCTGCAGCGCCTGAAGGCTGTCGAGCGTCCGGCGGTGATCAATGCGATCTCGGAAGCCCGCGCACAGGGCGACCTGTCTGAAAACGCCGAATACGACGCCGCCAAGGAAAAGCAGGCCTTTATCGAAGGCCGCATCCTGGAAGTGGAGGCCAAGCTGTCGACCGCGCAGGTCATCGACCCGACCCAGCTGGACACCGACGGCCGCATCGTCTTTGGCGCGACCGTTGACCTGGAGGACCTGGAGTCCGGCAGTCCCGTCAGCTACCAGATCGTGGGCGATGATGAGGCCGACATCGACGTCGGCAAGATCTCGGTCAGCTCGCCCATCGCGCGTGCGCTGATCGGCAAGTTCGAAGGCGACGTCGCAATCGTGCTGGCCCCTGGCGGCGAGCGCGAGTACGAAGTCATTACCGTACGCTATATCTGACGCCGGCCCGGCCGGCAGGCTTGCACCTGGCCCGGCCCCCGGAAAGACCGGCACGTGTTCTCCAATTCCTATAGCAATCTGCCGCCGCTGCCGCACCGCATCTTCCTGCTGCTGACAGTGGTGTGGGCGGGCAGCCTCTGGACCGTCGGCTACATGGTGGCGCCGACGTTGTTTTCGGTGCTGCCCAGTCGCGAGATGGCGGGCATGATCGCCGGGCACCTGTTCCATACTGAGGCCATCGTCGGGGTCACCATCGGCGTGCTGCAGCTGGTGCTGTGCAACGTGATGATCCGGCGCGGCGCCCACCGCTATCGCGGCCTGCGCTGGCTGGTGCTGGGCATGCTGTGCTGCGTGCTGGCGGGCTACTTCGGCACCCAGCCGTTCATGGCCGGCCTGAAGGAAAAGGCGCTGGCGCTGGGCGTCGGCGTTTCGGGATCGCCTTACAAGGCGCAGTTCGGCATGCTGCACGGCGTGTCGAGCGCCTTCTACCTGCTGCAAAGCCTGCTGGCGCTGGTGCTGGTGTGGCGCGCTTCGGCGCCGCGTTCGGCCGGGGAGTGAGGCCGGCCGCCGGCACCGCCACAGGCGTGGCGTGCCGGCATCGGGGGCGCCTGGCGGCGACCCCGTCATGCTTCAGCTGATCGTGCTTAGCCCAGCGCCTTCTTCTTCTGGCTGGTCGGGCGCGCGCGCGAACGCTTCACATTGCCGCCGGCGGTGACGCGCTCGTTGCCAAGCACCGTGACTTCCTTGCGGGTCGGACGGCGGTTCGGCGCGGCGCTGGGCTTCTTGACCGTCACCGTGCGCGGGGCCGCGCCGCCGCGGCGGGCAGGGGTGTGGCGGCCCAGATCTTCGGCCTGGTTTTCCTTCAGGCGCGCTTCGCCCGGGCGCCAGACCACCAGCAGCTTGCCGATATGCTGGATCGGCGCGGCGCTGAGCTGGTCGCAGATTTCCTCGTAGATGGCGATGCGCGCATCGCGATCGTCGCCGAACACGCGGATCTTGATCAGGTCGTGGGCGGCCAGGCTGCGGTCGATCTCGGCCAGTACGGCACGGGTCAGGCCTTCGGCGCCGACCATCACGACCGGGTTCAGGGCATGGGCACGGGAGCGCAGGTCAGAGCGCTGGGCAGGGACTAGTTGTAGAGCGGGCATAGGTTGGCGCTGATTATTAGGCGCTTGAAATAGTGATAGAGCGCTGGGCGCTGGAAATCGGGCGCTGCAGCCCGCGCCGGTCGTGACACGGCGGGTCGGGCAAGGACAGGCTGCCGACGGCCGCCCGGGGGCGGCAAGCCGGCAGCTGATAAGGCGAGCCGGCGGTCGGGATGCGGATTGGCGCGTATTATCCGTCAATCCGGCACTGTCGGGCAGCAAAATCATCAAAACAGTAGGAAAACCTTCGCGGATGGCATTGACCGGCGGGCGGGGGCAGGGAACAGGCTGGTAACTGGCATGGCAAAAAACAAGTTCAATCATTCGTGGCTGCACGACCACATCAACGATCCGTACGTGAAAATGGCCCAGCGCGAGGGCTATCGTGCCCGCGCGGCCTACAAGCTCAAGGAGATCGACGAGCAGGACAAGCTGATCCGCCCGGGGCAGGTGATCGTCGACCTGGGCGCGGCGCCGGGCAGCTGGAGCCAGTACGCCCGCAACAAGCTGGCGGACTCGCCCCGGGCCAAGGACGGCAGGATCGATGGCGCCGTGGTCGCGATCGACCTGCTGCCGATGGAACCGGTCGCCGACGTCACTTTCATCCAGGGTGACTTCCGCGAGGAATCGGTCTTCCGCGAACTGGAAAGCGTGGTGCTGGACGCCTCCGGCGGTAACAAGATTGACCTTGTTTTGTCGGACATGGCCCCCAATTTGTCCGGTGTAGCCTTCGCCGATGCAGCACGGATCGAATACCTGTGCGACCTGGCGCTGGAATTTGCGCAGGCCCACCTTAAGCCGGAGGGGGCATTGCTGGTAAAGTGCTTCCACGGGAGTGGCTACAGCCAGATCGTGGAGAAGTTCAAACGGCATTTCAAAGTGGTTGCGAAACGCAAGCCCAAGGCGTCTCGCGACAAGTCTTCCGAAACCTTTATCCTTGGGCGCTACCTCAAGGCAGTGGATTGACCGGTCTCGATACAAGCCAGGGCGAAAAAAGAAGCGTGGAAAGTGCCCCACCCGGTGCTATCGGCATCATAGTTTCTCTGTTTCCCCCCGAGGGCGGGCGCTGCATTACAATGCAGCTATCCGTTGGCAAGGCAATTGCAAAGGAGTTCGGCCTTGAATAACAACCTGTTTCAAAAGGCGGCAATCTGGCTCGTGATCGCGCTGGTGTTGTTTACCGTCTTCAAGCAGTTCGACAAGCCCCGTGCGCAGGACAGCGTCACCTATTCGCAGTTCATGGATGACGCCAAGAACGGCAAGGTGTCGCGTGTCGACGTGCAGGGCCGCAACCTGGTGGTCTCGCCTAAGGAAGGCGCCAAGTACACCATCATCTCGCCGGGCGACATCTGGATGGTCGGCGACCTGATGAAGTACGGCGTCCAGGTGACCGGCAAGGCGGACGACGAACCCAACGTGCTGGTCCAGGCCCTGTATTACCTCGGGCCGACCCTGCTGATCATCGTGTTCTGGTTCTACATGATGCGTCAGATGCAGGGTGGCGGCAAAGGCGGCGCTTTCTCATTCGGCAAGTCGCGTGCGCGCCTGATCGACGAGAACCAGAACGCCGTCACGTTCCAGGACGTGGCCGGCTGCGACGAGTCCAAGGAAGAAGTGGTCGAGCTGGTCGACTTCCTGAAGGACCCGCAAAAGTTCCAGAAGCTGGGCGGGCGCATCCCGCGCGGCGTGCTGCTGGTCGGCCCTCCGGGTACCGGCAAGACGCTGCTGGCACGTGCCATCGCCGGCGAGGCCAAGGTGCCGTTCTTCAGCATCTCGGGTTCCGACTTCGTGGAAATGTTCGTTGGCGTGGGCGCGGCCCGTGTCCGCGACATGTTCGAGAACGCCAAGAAGCAGGCACCCTGCATCGTGTTCATCGATGAAATCGACGCGGTCGGCCGCCATCGTGGCGCCGGCATGGGCGGCGGCAACGACGAGCGCGAGCAGACCCTGAACCAGATGCTGGTCGAGATGGATGGCTTCGAGGCCAACTCGGGCGTGATCGTGATCGCCGCGACCAACCGTGCCGACGTGCTGGACAAGGCGCTGCTGCGTCCGGGCCGTTTCGACCGCCAGGTCTACGTGGGCCTGCCGGACATCCGCGGCCGCGAGCAGATCCTGAAGGTCCATATGCGCAAGGTGCCGATCGGCAACGATGTCGACGCCTCGATCATCGCGCGCGGCACCCCGGGCTTCTCGGGCGCGGACCTGGCCAACCTGGTCAACGAAGCTGCACTGTTTGCCGCCCGCCGGAGCAAGCGCGTGGTCGACATGCAGGACTTCGAGGACGCCAAGGACAAGATCTACATGGGTCCGGAGCGCAAGTCGACGGTCATGCGCGAGGAAGAGCGCCGGGCCACGGCTTACCACGAGTCGGGCCATGCGGTGGTGGCCAAGCTGCTGCCCAAGGCCGACCCGGTGCACAAGGTCACCATCATGCCGCGTGGCTGGGCGCTGGGCGTGACCTGGCAGCTGCCGGAGCATGACAAGTATTCGAAGTACAAGGACAGCATGCTGGAAGAGGTTGCCATCCTCTTCGGCGGCCGCGCGGCGGAAGAGGTCTTCCTCAACGCCATGAGCACCGGTGCTTCCAACGACTTCGAACGCGCCACCAAGCTTGCCCGCGACATGGTGACCCGCTTCGGCATGAGCGATTCGCTGGGGGCCATGGTCTACGTGGATACCGAGCAGGACGGCATGTTCGGCAAGCTGTCGTCGAAGACCGTGTCGGAAGCCACGCAGCAGAAGGTCGATGCCGAGATCCGCCGCATCATCGACGAGCAATACGCGCTGGCCAAGCGCCTGCTCGAAGAGAACCGCGACAAGGTCGAAGCCATGACCAACGCGCTGATGGAATGGGAAACCATCGATGCCGACCAGGTCAACGACATCATGGCCGGCAAGCCGCCGCGCCCGCCGCGCGGTGCGTCGGGCCAGAACGGCGGCGGCAGCACGCCTCCGGGCGGCTCGCCGGTGGCGCCGACCAACGCGCCCGCCACGGCCTGATCCTGGCTCGTCCACTGACGACGCCGTAGTGATGGCTGTGTAGTGCCTGTCCCTGAAGCCGGTGCCTGGTGCACCGGCTTTTCCTTTGGCGCGGCATCCGCCGCGCCCGGATTGAATCCAGCATTCCTACCTTGCAGCAGACTTCTCAGACCCGGTATTTCCAGTGCGGCCGTTTTCGCTTTGCCCTAGACCAGCGCCCGCTGGTGATGGGCATCCTCAACGTCACGCCCGATTCCTTCTCGGATGGCGGCCAGCATGCCAGCCGGGACGCGGCGCTGCGCCATGCCGGACAGATGATCGCCGAGGGCGTGGACATCATCGATATCGGCGGGGAATCGAGCCGGCCCGGTTCGGCGGCGCTGCCGCTGGAACACGAACTGGCGCGCGTGATCCCGGTGGTGGAAGCGCTGCGCGACTGCGGCAAGCCGCTGTCGGTCGACACCTACAAGCCCGAGGTCATGCGCGCCGCACTTGCGGCCGGAGCCGATCTCATCAACGATATCTGGGGTTTCCGCATGCCGGGCGCGGTCGAGGTCGTGGCGGCGGGGCAGGCAGGCCTGTGCGTGATGCATATGCAGCGCGATCCGCAGACCATGCAGGAAGACCCGCACTACGATGACGTGGTCGCCGAGGTCGCCGGGTTCCTTGCCGAGCGCATTGCCGTGCTGCGCGCTGCCGGCATCGACGATGCGCGCATCTCCCTCGATCCGGGGTTTGGCTTCGGCAAGACACCCGATCATAATCTGCGCCTGCTCGGCCAGCTGCCGCGGCTGGCGCTGGAGGGCCTGCCGGTGCTGGCGGGCATCTCGCGCAAGTCAACGCTGGGCGCGGTCCTCGGTGGCCGGCCGCCGCAGCAGCGTGTTGCGGCCAGCATTGCCGCCGCGGTGTGTGCGCTGGAGCGCGGAGCATTTATCGTGCGCGTGCATGATGTGGAGCAGACGGTGGATGCCGTGAAGACCTGGTGGGCGGTGCGCAACGAGTCCGTTGGCGCAGCCTGAACCAGCCGCGGCCACTGCAGACAGAACAACGACCAGAGTAAAGAAAGGGAATCAGCGAATGACACGCAAGTATTTCGGGACAGACGGCGTGCGGGGCAGGGTCGGCGAGGCGCCGATCACGCCGGACTTCGTGATGCGCCTGGGCCATGCGGCCGGCAAGGTGCTGGCCCACGGCGCCAAGACCGGGCAAGGCAAGCCGACCGTGCTGATCGGCAAGGACACGCGCATTTCCGGCTATATGCTGGAAGCGGCGCTGGAAGCCGGCTTCACCTCGGCCGGCGTGCACGTGCTGCTGACCGGCCCGCTGCCGACGCCGGGCATCGCCTACCTGACGCGGGCGCTGCGGCTGTCCGCAGGCGTGGTGATCTCGGCCAGCCACAATCCCTACTACGACAATGGCATCAAGTTCTTTTCGGCCGACGGCGACAAGCTGCCCGATGAGGTCGAGGCAGAGATCGAGGCTGCCATCGAAGAGCCGATGGTGTGCGCGCCATCCGATGACCTGGGCCGCGCGCGCCGCATCAACGATGCCCCCGGCCGCTATATCGAGTTCTGCAAGAGCACCTTCCCGCACGAACAGGACCTGTACGGCCTGAAGCTGGTGGTCGACTGCGCCCATGGCGCGGCCTACCACATCGCGCCGCACGTGTTCCATGAGCTGGGCGCCGACGTGGTTTCGATCGGCAACCAGCCGGACGGCCGCAATATCAACGACGGCTACGGCGCCACCGCGCCGGGCAAGCTGATTGAGGCAGTCAAGGCACATGGCGCTGACCTGGGCCTGGCCTTTGACGGCGACGCCGACCGCTTGCAGGTGGTGGATGCCGATGGCCGTCTCTACAACGGCGACGAACTGCTGTATCTGATCGTGCGCGACCGCCAGGCCGCCGGCCAGGCGGTGCCGGGTGCCGTGGGCACGCTGATGACCAATATGGCGGTGGAGCTGGCGCTCAAGCGCCAGGGCGTGGAATTCGTGCGCGCCAAGGTGGGCGACCGCTATGTGCTGGAAGAATTGAACAAGCGCCGCTGGACCCTGGGCGGCGAGGGCTCCGGCCACCTGCTGTGCCTGGACCGCCACAGCACCGGCGACGGCATCGTGTCGGCGCTGCAGGTGCTGGCCGCGCTGCGCCGCAGCGGCAAGACCCTGGCGCAGTTGCTCGAGGGCGTAAGGCTGTTCCCGCAGACGCTGATCAATGTGCGCGTGCAGAAGGGCTTCGACTGGCAGTCGCATGCCGGCCTGCAGGCCGCACGCGCGGCGGTCGAGCCTGAGCTGGAGGGCCGCGGCCGGGTGCTGATCCGTGCCTCCGGCACCGAACCTGTAGTGCGCGTGATGGTCGAGGCCGAGCAGGCCGAAATGGCCGAGCGCGCGGCCAGGCGGCTGGCGGATGCCCTGGGGGCCTGATACGCCGCACCCTGACCAGGAACGCCGGGCTAGTCCCGGCGTTTTTTTGTCTGATAACGCAATTAACCGCCGTCATATTGCGCTGCCATGACAGCCGGATGGCAGCGGCGATCCCTTGCTGGAGGCCGGTTCCAAGAAGATTTGAAGATGTCACGGAATTGTCATACAGGGAGCATAGAGTTCGTCTTGTCAAAAATTTGTCATTCCCAACCAATGTTCTCTGGAGGACATATGAAGCTGGTCAAGACTGCCGTGGCAGGCATCGTTTCGATGGTGGTGGCGGGTACTGCGTTCGCGGCGGAAATTACCGGTGCAGGCGCTTCTTTCCCGGCGCCCGTGTATTCCAAGTGGGCCGACGCATACCAAAAAGCAACGGGTAACAAGGTCAACTATCAATCCATCGGCTCGTCGGGCGGGATCAAGCAGATCGGCGCCAAGACGGTCGATTTCGGTGCCTCGGACGCGCCGCTGAAGGACGAGGACCTGAACAAGCAGGGCCTGGTCCAGTTCCCCACCGTGATCGGCGGCGTGGTGCCGGTGATCAACCTGCAGGGCGTGAAGCCGGGCGAACTGACCATCACGGGCGAAGTGCTGGCCAACATCTACCTGGGCAAGATCAAGAAGTGGGATGACCCCGCGATCAAGGCGCTGAACCCGCAAGCCAAGCTGCCGAGCCAGGACATCCTGCCGGTGCGCCGCGCCGACGGTTCGGGCACGACCTTCATCTTCACCAACTACCTGTCCAAGGTCAGCCCGGACTGGAAGAGCGCGGTGGGCGAAGGCACCACGGTCAACTGGCCGGGCGGCGGCACCGGCGGCAAGGGCAACGAGGGCGTGGCCGCCTTCGTGCAGCGCCTGAACGGCGCGATCGGCTATGTCGAGTACGCCTACGCCAAGCAGAACAAGATGACCCACCTGAACATGAAGAACGCGTCGGGTGCCGTGGTCAAGCCGGGTGACGACGCCTTCAAGGCCGCCGCCGCCGGTGCGGACTGGAGCAAGACCTACTACCAGATCCTGACCAACCAGTCGGGCAAGGACGCCTGGCCGATCGCCGGCGCCACCTTCATCCTGGTCCACAAGAACCAGGAAAAGTCCGCGCAGGGTGCCGAAGTGCTGAAGTTCTTCGACTGGGCCTACAAGAGCGGCGCCAACATGGCCGCCGACCTCGACTACGTGCCGCTGCCGGAAAACGTTGTGAACCAGATCCGTTCGACCTGGAAGACCAGCGTCAAGGACGCCTCGGGCAAGGCGCTGTACTGATCCTGACGGCATCGCCGGCCCCGCATGAGTGCGGGGCCGGTGGCCGGGCTGCCCGAAACTGGCCCGGACACCGGGCTCCCGCCCAGGCGGGAGCGGCGATCCACCCTGAATTCCCGACATGGCGACTACCCCCTCCGAGATCCGCAACGTCCAGCCCCCGAGCCGCATGGGCGACATCCTGTTCGGCGGCCTGACGCGGGGCGCCGCGATCGTGACGCTGCTGCTGCTGGGCGGCATCATCGTCTCACTCGCGATCAGCGCCTGGCCGTCGATCCAGACTTTCGGCGCGCGCTTCCTGTGGACCGCGGAGTGGGATCCTCCCGCCGATGTCTATGGCGCGCTGGTGCCCATCTATGGCACCGTCGTGACCTCGCTGATCGCGCTGATCATTGCGGTGCCGGTGAGCTTCGGCATCGCGCTGTTCCTGACCGAGCTGTCGCCGGCCTGGCTGCGCCGCCCGCTGGGCACGGCCATCGAGCTGCTCGCTGCAGTGCCGTCGATCGTCTACGGCATGTGGGGCCTGCTCGTGTTCGCGCCGATCTTCGGCGAGTATTTCCAGAAGCCCCTGGCCGCCACGGTGGGCCAGCTGCCGGTGGTCGGCAAGCTGTTCCAGGGCGCGCCGCTGGGCATCGGCCTGCTGTGCGCGGGCGTGATCCTGGCGATCATGATCATCCCCTACATCGCTTCGGTGATGCGCGACGTGTTTGAAGTCACCCCGGTGCTGCTCAAGGAATCCGCCTACGGCGTGGGCTGCACCACCTGGGAAGTGATGTGGAACGTGGTGCTGCCCTACACCCGAGCCGGCGTCATCGGCGGCGTGATGCTGGGCCTGGGCCGCGCACTGGGCGAGACCATGGCCGTCACCTTCGTGATCGGCAACACCAACCTGCTGGACAGCGCCTCGCTGTTCTCGCCGGGCAACAGCATCACCTCGGCGCTGGCCAACGAGTTCGCCGAAGCCGGCGCCGGCCTGCACACCGCCGCGCTGATGGAGCTGGGCCTGATCCTGTTCTTCATTACCTTCGTGGTGCTGGCGCTGTCCAAGCTGCTGCTGCTGCGACTGGCAAAGAATGAGGGAACCAAATGAGCGCGAGTCAGACCGTGTCTACCGTATCGATCCCGGCGGTCCGCCCCGACGCGGATGCCATCCGCACCCGGCTGCAGGCGCGCCGCCGCCGCACCAACCTGTACGCACTGACCGCCTCGCTGGCGGCGATGGTCTTCGGCCTGTTCTGGCTGGCGTGGATCCTGTGGACCACCATCACGCTGGGCGTGGGCGGCCTGTCGCTGGACTTGTTCACGCAGATGACGCCGGCGCCGAATACCGCCGGCGGCGGCCTGGCCAATGCCATCTTCGGCAGCTTCGTGATGGTCGGCATGGCCACGCTGTTTGGCACGCCGCTGGGCATCCTGGCCGGCATCTACCTGGCCGAGTACGGCAAGAGCTCGCCGCTGGCCAGCTTTATCCGCTTTATCAACGACATCCTGCTGTCGGCGCCGTCGATCGTGATCGGCCTCTTTGTCTACGCGCTGGTGGTGACCCGCATGGGCCACTTCTCGGGCTGGGCCGGGATCTGCGCGCTGGCGCTGCTGCAGGTGCCGATCGTGGTGCGCACCACCGAGAACATGCTCAACCTGGTGCCCAACGCGCTGCGCGAGGCCGCCTTCGCACTCGGCACGCCCAAGTGGAAGATGGTGCTGTCGATCACGGTGAAGTCATCCTATGCCGGGATTGTGACCGGGGTGTTGCTGGCCGTCGCCCGTATCGCCGGCGAGACCGCGCCGCTGCTGTTCACCGCGCTGTCCAACCAGTTCTGGACCAGCGACCTGAACAAGCCGATGGCCAACCTGCCGGTGACGATCTTCCGCTTTGCCATGAGTCCGTTCACCGAATGGCAGCAGCTGGCCTGGGCGGGTGTGTTCCTGATTACGCTCGGCGTGCTGGCCCTGAATATCCTGGCGCGCATCCTGTTCAAGAAATAAGCGGCGCGGCCGGTAATCCGTCCCGCCCCAAAGACTGCAAGCGAGAAACGCAATGACCTCCACCGTCATCGACATTCCCGATTCGGTACGCGCCAAGATCGACGTGCGCAACCTGAACTTCTACTACAGCCAGTTCCATGCGCTGAAAGACATCAACATGTCGATCCCGGACCGCAAGGTCACGGCCTTTATCGGGCCGTCGGGCTGCGGCAAGTCGACGTTGCTGCGCACCTTCAACAAGATGTATGCGCTGTATCCCGAGCAGCGCGCCGAGGGTGAGATCAACATGGACGGCGAAAACCTGCTGACCGCCCGCCAGGACATCGCGCTGCTGCGCGCCAAGGTCGGCATGGTGTTCCAGAAGCCGACGCCGTTCCCGATGTCGATCTACGACAACATCGCCTTCGGCGTGCGTCTGTTCGAGAAGCTGTCGCGCTCGGAAATGGACGACCGCGTGGAATGGGCGCTGACCAAGGCGGCGCTGTGGAACGAAGCCAAGGACAAGCTGCACCAGTCGGGCTACGGCCTGTCCGGCGGCCAGCAGCAGCGCTTGTGCATCGCGCGTGGCATTGCCATCCGCCCCGAAGTGCTGCTGCTGGACGAACCGTGCTCGGCGCTGGACCCGATCTCCACCGGCCGCATCGAAGAACTGATCGCGGAACTGAAGGATGAGTACACCGTGGTGATCGTCACCCACAACATGCAGCAGGCCGCGCGCTGCTCGGACTACACCGCCTACATGTACCTGGGCGAGCTTATCGAGTTCGGCGAGACCGAGAAGATCTTCATCAAGCCGCACCGCAAGGAAACGGAAGACTACATTACCGGCCGGTTCGGCTGATCGTCACCGCAGGGCGTAGCATATCCATAAGCGGCCAGGAGAATCCCATGCCAGACAAGCACCTGTCGACCCAGTTCGACGCTGACCTCAACGCGATCAACACCAAGCTGCTGCAGATGGGCGGCCTGGTCGAGTCGCAGATCGAGCTCGCCATGCGCGCGCTGGCCGACTTCGACGGCGAGACCGCCGACCAGGTCATCGCCCGGGAGATCCAGCTCAACGCGCTGGAAGTCGAGATCGATGCCGACTGCGGCAACATCATTGCCCGGCGCCAGCCGACCGCGCGCGACCTGCGCCTGGTGATGGCCATCTCCAAGACCATCACCAACCTGGAGCGAGCCGGCGACGAGGCCGAGAAGATCGCCAAGCGCACCAAGCACATCATGGAAGACGCGTCGGCGCACAGCATCAACTACGCCGAGGTCAAGCTCTCGGGCGAGATGGCGATCTCGCTGCTGCGCCAGGCACTGGACGCCTTTGCGCGCCTGGACACCGTGGCGGCGGCGCGCATCGTCAAGGACGACAAGGCCATCGACGAGGAATTCCGCGGCTTCGTGCGCAAGCTGATCACGTACATGATGGAAGACCCTCGTACGATCTCGGTCGCGCTGGATTTCCTGTTTATTGCCAAGGCGGTGGAGCGCATTGGCGATCACGCCAAGAATATCGCGGAATTTATCATTTACATTGTCAAGGGGACGGACGTCCGCCATGTCTCGCGCGAGGACATGGAGCGCGAAGCGCTGAGCTGAACTCAGCCGCCCACGGAGAACAATACACATGCCAAGCAGTATTCTCGTTGTCGAAGACGAACCGGCGATCGCCGAACTGATCGCCGTGAACCTGCAGCACGCGGGACACTATCCGATCCGGGCCTACAACGCCGAGCAGGCGCTGTCGCTGATGAGCGACGTGCTGCCCGACTTGGTGCTGCTCGACTGGATGCTCCCGGGCAAGTCGGGCGCGAACTTCGCCAAGGAGTTGCGGGCCAACGACCGCACCCGCCAGATCCCGATCATCATGCTGACCGCCCGCGGCGAGGAGCAGGACAAGGTGATGGGGCTTGAGGCCGGCGCCGACGACTACGTCACCAAGCCGTTCTCGCCCAAGGAACTGCTGGCGCGGATCAAGGCGGTGCTGCGCCGCCGCGCGCCGCAACTGACCGACGACGTGGTGGCCATCAACGGCCTGCGCCTGGACCCGGCCACGCACCGCGTCACCGGCCAGGACGACAGCGGCGCGATCAAGCTGGACCTGGGTCCGACCGAGTTCCGCCTGCTGCACTTCCTGATGACGCATCCGGAACGCGTGCACAGCCGCTCGCAACTGCTCGACCAGGTCTGGGGCGACCATGTCTTCGTCGAGGAGCGCACCGTCGACGTCCATATCAAGCGCCTGCGCGCCGCGCTCACCCCCGGCGGCTACAGCAATATGATCGAAACCGTGCGCGGCAGCGGCTACCGCCTGGCGCGTACGCCCGGCGCCTGACGCGCCGGACATGGCAGGGTGGCTTGACGTGCCGCCCGGCCAGCATTGCCTACGCTGCTGGCAGGGCGCGGCGAATTCGTGGCACACTCCGTCGCAACCCTGCAGCCTTCCGTGGCTGCGAGCCTGAACCCTGCGCATGAATGTCATCTGGGCCCGTTCCGTGGCCATCCTGATCAGCCTGCTGGTGCTGTCCGCCGGTGTCTACCTGGCCGTGGGCCCGGTGCCGGCGCTGGCGCTGGCATGCGTATCACTGCTCGGGTTGCTGTTCTACTACCTGTACCAGATCAACCGCCTGTGGAAGGTGCTGGATGCGCCGGTCTACGGCGAGATCCCCAGTGCACTCGGACTTTGGGGCGAGGTGTATTACCGGCTGCACCGGCTGGTCAAGCGCTGGCGCACCCAGGTGCTGCAGGTCGAGCAGCAGCACACGCGCTTTATCCAGGCCATCCAGGCTTCGCCCAACGGCGTGCTGATGCTGGACGACGCCGACCAGATCGAGTGGTGCAACGACGTGGCCGAGCAGCATTTCGGCCTGAACGCGCGCCGCGACGTGCGCCAGCGCATCACCCACCTGATCCGCCGGCCCGAGTTCGTCCAATACCTGACCCGGCAGCGCTTCGATGACCCGCTGGTGATGCGCGATATGGGCGAACACAAGCACAGCGTGATCGCGGTGCAGATCTTGCCCTATGGCGACAACCGCAAGCTGGTGATCACGCAGGACATCACCAAGCTCGAAAACACCGAGGCGATGCGGCGCGACTTCGTTGCCAACGTGTCACACGAACTGAAGACGCCGCTGACGGTGCTGACCGGCTTCCTGGAGACCGTGCGCGACCTGCCGGTGTCGGAGGACGACCGGCGCCGCTACATCGACATGATGCTGGCGCAGTCGGTGCGCATGCAGAGCATCGTCGAAGACCTGCTGGCGCTGGCCAAGCTGGAAAGCGATGCGCAGCCGCCCGGCAATGACATCGTGCCGATCCGTGCCATGGTGGCGCACCTGAGCCACGACGCCGAGGCGCTGTCGCAGGGACGGCACCAGGTCTCGGCCGATATCGACCCGACCGTGGGGGTGCGCGGTGTGGAAACCGAACTGCTGTCGGCGCTGGGCAACCTGGTGTCGAACGCGGTGCGCTACACGCCGGATGGCGGGCGCATCACCATGCGCCTGGCCTGGGAAGAGGGCCATGCCGTGTTCTCGGTGGCCGATACCGGCCTGGGCATTGCGCCCGAGCATATCCCCCGGCTGACCGAGCGCTTCTACCGCGTGGACCGCAGCCGCTCGCGCGACACCGGCGGCACCGGGCTGGGGCTGGCCATCGTCAAGCACGTGCTGTCACGCCACCATGCGGACCTGCGCGTGACCAGCGAGGAAGGCCGGGGCAGCGTGTTCCGCGTGATCTTTCCGCTTGAGCGCAGCCTGCGTTCGGCAGGCGGCGAAGGTGCCGACACCCCGGCGCCTGGCGTGGGACCCACGGCACCGCCGCAGTCGCCGGACACGTCACGGCGTGCCGCCTGAGCCCAAACAAAACCCCGCCTTGGCGGGGTTTTTGTTTGGGCTGCGAGGTCCCTCAGGGCATCCCCCCAAACATCACCAGCATGTCGTTCTGGCTCACATGCGGACGCTTCGAGCGCGTCTGCTTGCGCGCATAGTTGCCGTCCGGCTGCATGATCCATGCGGAGGCGTTGTCGCGCAGGTGCACCTGCAGGCTTTCCTTGATGACGCGTGCCTTCAGCGCCTTGTCCAGCACCGGGAAGGCAACTTCCACGCGGCGGAACAGGTTGCGGTCCATCCAGTCGGCGCTGGACAGGTACAGCACCTCTTCGCCGCCGGCGTGGAAGTAGTAGACGCGGTGGTGTTCCAGGAAGCGGCCGATGATCGAGCGCACCGAGATTTTCTCGGACATGCCCGGCACGCCCGGCATCAGCGCGCACACGCCGCGCACGATCAGGTCGATCTTCACCCCCGCGCGCGAGGCCTTGTACAGCTCGTCGATGATCGATGGCTCCAGCAGCGCGTTCATCTTGGCGATGATGCGCGCGGGCTTGCCGGCGCGCGCGTTGCGGGCCTCGGCGCGGATGTGGTCGACCAGGTTGCTCTGCATGGTGAAGGGCGACTGCCACAGGTGGTTCAGCCGGATGGTGCCGGCGGTGCCGGTCAGCAGCTGGAACACGTGGTGCACGTCTTCGCAGATCTCCTCGTTGGCCGTCAACAGGCCGAAGTCGGTATAGAGCCGGGCGGTGCGCGGATGGTAGTTGCCGGTGCCGAGGTGGGCGTAGCGCCGCAGCTTGACCTGCTTGGCCTTGGGGCCGGTGGGCTCGCGCCGCACGATCAGCAGCATCTTGGCGTGGCACTTGTGCCCGACCACGCCGTAGATCACGTGTGCGCCCGCGGATTCCAGGCGCTCGGCCCAGTTGATGTTGGTTTCCTCGTCAAAGCGCGCCAGCAGCTCCACCACTACCGTCACTTCCTTGCCGTTGCGCGCGGCGGTCATCAGCGCTTCCATCACCAGCGACTCATTGCCAGTGCGATAGACCGTCTGCTTGATCGCGACCACGTTGGGGTCGGCCGCGGCCAGCTGCAGCAGGTCGAGCACGGAACTGAAGCTCTCGTACGGGTGGTGCAGCAGCACATCCTGCTGGCGCATCACGTCGAACATCGACGCGCCGGCGGAGAAGGCCCTGACCGGGGCGGGCACATATGGCGCAAACTTCAGCGCGGGCCTGTCCACCATGTCGGGAATCTGCATCAGCCGCACCAGGTTCACCGGCCCGGAAACGCGATACAGGTCCTGCTCGGCAAGGCCCGATTCCAGCAGCAGGCGGCGCGCCAGCGGTGCCGGCGTGTCCGACGAGATTTCCAGGCGCACCGTGTCGCCGAAATGGCGCGTGGGCAGCTCGCCTTGCAGCGCCTCGCGCAGGTCGGTGATCTCGTCTTCCGAGACGAACAGGTCGGAGTTGCGCGTGACGCGGAACTGGTAGCAGCCATGCACCGCAATCGCCGGAAACAGCTCATGCACGAAGCCCTGCATGAAGGACGACAGCATCACGAAGCCATACGGGTAGCCCGACAGCTTCTCCGGCATCTTCACCACGCGCGGCAGCGCGCGCGGCGCCTGCACGATGGCCAGGTCGGCCTCGCGGCCGAAGGCGTCCTTGCCGGACAATTCCACCACGAAGTTCAGGCTCTTGTTGAGCACGCGGGGAAAGGGGTGGGCGGGATCCAGTGCAATCGGGGTCAGCACCGGCCCCAGCTCGCGCTGAAAGAACTCGCGCGCCCATTCGCGCTGGGCGTCGGTCCAGGTGGTGGTCAGGTGGAAAAAGACACCCTCTTTTTCAAGTAGTGGAAAAATGGTGTTCTGCAGCATGTCATACTGCGAAGCCACAAGCCGTTGCGTGCGCTCGGTGACAAGCTGGTAGGTCTGCTGGAATGACAGGCCGTCCGGAGTCAGTCCCGAAGCGTTGTCGCGCATCTGTTCCTTCAGGCCCGCCATGCGGATTTCAAAGAACTCGTCCAGATTGCTGGACACGATGCAGATGAATTTCAGCCGCTCCAGCAGCGGGACCTTCGGGTCCGCTGCTTGTGCCAGCACGCGGGCATTGAATTCCAGGATGCCCAGTTCGCGGTTGAGCAGCGTACTGGACGGAGTCGTCGACATGAGCATGACCTTCTTTTGGTAATGTGGCGACTTTTTCATAAAAACGTGTCACTTTTATGACAGTTTGATTTTGTCATGATGCAGACATGACCAGGACATATTTTTCCCGGGCGCGAACGCCGGCAGGCCCAGGCACCAGAGTGCACCTGCCGCGCCACGCAACGCCAACGCGAACCAGCCCTCCTAGCACACGATGAACAACACCCCACGCCTGCTGGCTGCCGTCGACATGGGTTCGAACAGCTTCCGCCTGATGATCGGGCGGGTGGACGAGACCCCCACGGCCAACGGCCCGGCCAGCCAGATCTTCCAGGTCGACGCACTGCGCGAGCCGGTCCGCCTGGCCGCCGGCCTGACGCCCGACAAATACCTGGACCAGCCCGCGCGGCGCCGCGGCATCGATGCGCTGCGGCGCTTCGGCGACCGGCTGCGCGAGTTCGCACCCAGCCAGGTGCGCGCCGTCGCCACCAACACACTGCGCGTGGCCAAGAACGCGTCCGAATTCCTGATCGAGGCCGAAAGCGCGCTGGGCTTCCCGATCGAAGTGATCGCCGGGCGCGAGGAAGCGCGGCTGATCTACCTCGGGGCCTCGCACGATGCCCCGGCCTGCCAGGGCAACCGCCTGGTGGTCGATATCGGCGGCGGCTCGACTGAGTTCATCATCGGCAACGGCTACCAGTCCAAGCTGATGGAAAGCCTGTATATCGGCTGCGTATCGCACAGCCGCCAGTTCTTCCCCAGCGGCAACGTCGATGAATACGCGATGAAGCAGGCCGAACTGGCCGCGCGCCGCGAGATCCAGGTGCTGGTGCGCCAGTACCGTGCCGCGGGCTGGGAGCAGGCGGTCGGCTCGTCGGGCACGGCGCGCGCACTGGCCGAGCTGATCGAACTCAATGGCATGAACGACAGCACCGCCGAGCACGGTATCACACGCGAAGGGCTGGAACGCCTCAAGCGCGCGCTGATTAAGGCCGAGAACACCAACCGCGTCAAGCTGACCGGCCTCAAGGCGGACCGCATCCCGGTGCTGCCGGGCGGCTTGTCGATCATGCTGGGCGTGTTTGCCGAGCTCGATATCGAGCGCATGGATGTCACCGACGGCGCGCTGCGGCTGGGCGTGCTGTACGACCTGCTCGGACGCAGCCACCATGAGGACATGCGCACCGTCACGGTGGACCAGTTCATGCGCCGCTACGGCGTGGACCGGGCCCAGTCCGGCCGGGTGCGCCGCGCCGCGCAGACGCTGTTGTCACAGTTCCCGGAGCCGGCCAACGAACGGCGCGAGGACAACTTGGCGCTGCTGGGCTGGGCCGCCAGCCTGCATGAGATCGGCATGACGATCTCGCACAGCGGCTACCACAAGCATTCGGCCTATATCGCCACCCATGCCGACATGCCGGGCTTTTCCAAGACCGACCAGGCGCGGCTGGCGACGCTGCTGCTGGGCCATGCGGGCAAGCTCGGCAAGCTGTCGGGCAGCGGCAGGTTCGTCGACTGGCGCATGCTGTTCAGCCTGCGCCTGGCCTTTGTGCTGTGCCGCCGCCGCTCGGACGTGGCCTTGCCCGATATCCGCGTGAGCCAGCTGGCCGAAGCGCTGGACGAAGGCTTCACCGTGCGTTTGCCGCAGGCGTGGATCGAGGCCAATCCGCTGATCGAATACAGTCTGGCGCAGGAGGCCGATGAATGGCAGCGGATTGGCAAGCGCTACAAGGTCATCTACGACTGAGCGCACTGCGGAAGGGCGGCCGCCAGGGCGGCGGCCGCTTACGGACGCCTGGCGCCGCTCAGGCGGCGTTGTTCAGGCCGAGGAAGTGGCGGGCGTAGCGCGGGTTCATGTCGTTCACGCGCAGCAGCGTCAGGAAGTCCGCCACGTTGAAGTCTGGATCCCAGGCCGGCTGGCCGCAGATTTTCGCGCCCAGGCGCAGGTAGCCCTTGATCAGCGCGGGCGGCTCGACGTCCAGTTGCTGGTTCAGGTCCTCGACTGGCAGCGGCACGCGCGGGAAGGCATGGTATTCGATCGGCGCCAGCGAGCGCTCGCTGAACAGCCGGTGCAGGCTGGCCGCGTAGTGGCCGCCGTCGTTCATCGGCACGCTGGCGCAGCCCAGCATCGATTCGATGCCCCAGCGCTGCAGGTACTCGCCCAGGCCGCCCCACAGCGCCATGATGACGCTGCCCGAACGGTAGTCGCGGTGCACGCAGGAGCGGCCCAGTTCCAGCATCTTGGGGCGCAGGTGAGCCAGGCGCACCAGGTCGAATTCAGATTCCGCGTACAGGCAGCCCAGGCGCTTGGCCTGGTGCGGCGGCAGCACGCGGTAGGTGCCCACCACGCGCAGCGTGGCCATGTCGCGCACGATCAGGTGGTCGCAGTAGGCATCGAACATGTCGATGTCCAGCTCCGGCACCGAAGAGGTCAGGCGCGCGCCC
Source organism: Cupriavidus sp. SK-4 (assembly GCF_000611125.1). Lineage (NCBI taxonomy): Bacteria > Pseudomonadati > Pseudomonadota > Betaproteobacteria > Burkholderiales > Burkholderiaceae > Cupriavidus > Cupriavidus sp. SK-4. Next base: position 26,035 of record NZ_JFJW01000055.1, on the reverse strand, counting down.
ATTTCCTCGGCAAAAACCTTGTAGCGCAGGCGCTGGGCTTCGACTACTTCGTCCTGGTGGCGCGCCCACGCCACGCTGAGAACAGGCGATTCATGTGCCGGTGTATCTGATTGGCGATGAAGACGGCTCCGCGCCGTCTGGCCACCAAGGCCATTGGGCAGAGAGTCGAAAAGCGGCTGGGTGGGCGTCGGCAGATCTCGCATCAGTATGTCCTTTTGGTGACGAAACTGTTGCGATGCAATGTAGTGAGGGCGGGTGACAGTGCCGTGACCCGGGGATGACGGTTCCGTGACGTCCCCTGCCAGGGCGGACGGTTGGGCGCTTTCGGGCGACGGGTCAGGGTGTGGGTTGCGATCCTCGCCAGCAATTTGGCGATCGGCCGGGCCATTCATGGGGAATCTCCGTGACACCTGCTATCGGCACCAGAAGAGGCGCCAAGGCCACTCTAATAACGAGAGATTCCGCCCGCCATCAGCAATTTCTGATTTTGACGGGACAAAATGGGGCCAGGTGCCGTCAGGCGGCACCTGGCATGCCGGAAGCGGGGCTCAGAGGAATTCGGGGTTGATGACGGCGCGCAGCACGGTCTGCGCCTCGCTTTCGCGGGTGCGGCCGGTCAGCCACCAGATGCCGCTCTTGCGCACGCTCCAGTTCATTTCCGAGCCGGCCAGCAGCAGGCTGGCGACGCGGCCGATCCATGGCTGGTGCCCGACCACCACCACGTGCTCGGGGCGTTCCGGCCACTCGACGGCGGCAAGCACCGCGCTGACGTCGGCGCCGGGCACAAGGGCGTCAACCATTTCCGCCTCGGCAGTCAGCGCGGCCGCCGTTTCACGGGTGCGCAGCGCGGGGCTGCACAGCACGCGGGTGTCGGCCGGCAGATGCGCGCGCAGCCATTTGGCGGATACCTCCGCCTGCTTGTGGCCGCGGCGCGTCAGCGGGCGCTGCAGGTCGGCATGGCGGCTCAGGCTGAGCGCGTCGGGGAGGTCTTCGGCTTCGGCGTGGCGCCACAGGATCAGGTTCATGTCGGACAGGGCAATGAGCGTGCTTCGAGTATGGTGAAGCGGCCCGACCGGTGCAAGCGCCAGCTGGCCCGCGCCGGTGGCGCAGGCCAGGCTGCACGCGGCGCGTAAACGGAAGCAGGCTGCCTGTCGGGCAGCCCGCAAGTGTGTCCGGGCGCGGTGTCAGCGGCGTGACAGCGCGTCGGCGCACAACGGCCGCGGCGCGGGCGACAGCCGCGCATGCGGTATCGCCGGGGCCGTGCAGAAACTCAGGACTTGTGGCGGAAGTTGATGCGTCCCTTGGTCAGGTCATAGGGCGACATTTCCAGGGTGACACGGTCGCCGGCCAGGATGCGGATGCGGTGCTTCTGCATCTTGCCCGAAGCGTATGCCCAGATTTCGACGCCGTTTTCCAGCGTGACACGATAGCGGTTGTCAGGCAGGGCTTCCGACACCACGCCGCCAAATTCAATGAGTTCTTCCTTAGCCAATCTGTCTTCCTTTTCGGCAGCCCGTGAAGGCTGCGTGGTTGCGATTTCAAAAATCCTGTTCGGTTCGCCCGGCACGGCGCGGAACCGCGGCATGTTTCGCCGATTGCGGCGAAGCGCGCCTTGGGTTGTTCGGGGCAAGCTCACGCGGACTGCGGCGCGCGGCGCCTGATGCTCGGTCCTGTCAGCGGTGCGGATGGCTTGGGCGACGGCCTGGCCGCTGACGGCCGGGGAGGCCGTGTGCTTTGCGGAGCAGGCGGGCAGGTTGTACCCGGTGGTTCGCCAGTTTGGTGTCGTCGCGGGAGGCCCGCGCCGGCGGCTGCTGTTCGCTCGTGAAGAGCGCGCTGGTGAGAACGCCCGGTTACAGGGATGCACGGACACCCCGGGGGCTACTTTGACATTGTATCACGTACGCAGTTGCAGCATGGCCGGCACGTAGCGGCAGATGGCCGGCCGCGACGGTTGCACCGTGCCGCCAAAGTCGGCATTCATGTGCCTTAAAAAGCGCGCCTTGCGGTCTGGCCGGCTTGGTATTTGCCCCATATGAGCTAGAACTAACTCGTACGGCCTTGCCGGGCCGGATCTCGCAAGGAGACTGCCATGGAACTCCATCTGGAATCGCACCGCTACGTTCGCTGCCGGCCGGACTGGCGGGCCGCAGTGGTGGCGGGGCTGATTGCCGGCGCGGTCTACATGGTGCTGGAACTGCTGACGGCGCGCTTTCTGCTGTACCAGGGCGCCTGGGGCACGGTGAAGATGGTCGCGGCCATCATCCTCGGGCGTGAAGCCCTGTCTGCCGATGCCTTCAACTGGACAGTCGTGCTTTCGGCGGGGGCGGGGCACTTCGCGCTGTCGATCATCCTGGCGGCGGTGCTGGCGATAATCCTGTCGTCATTCCGCTTCGATTCCAGCCTGTGGCTGGCCTCGGTGGTCGGGATCGTGTTTGGTGTGGTGGTTTACCTGGTCAATTTCTACCTGCTGGGGACCTACTTCAACTGGTTCGACGAGGCCCGCGGCTGGGAAAGCCTGTTCGCCCACGCGCTCTTCGGGCTGGTGGCGGCCGACGTCTACTGCAATCTCGAGCGACGGCGCGGCGGGGCGGAACAGCAGCCTGCCTGAACCAGGAGATGGGGATGAGGGAGGGGGCCTCCTCCCGGCTGGCGCTTTCGGTTAGCCCATCTGGTTGATATGACGTCTAACGCGCTCGCACTAACCTAGAGGCAAAGAGCGGCCGCCGCCAACCATGCCCGCGGACAGCTACACCGGAGTACCGAGCCCATGCGGGTCGCAATCGTCAGTACCGAAACCACTGGGCTCACGCCAGCGGACGAGCCCGTCAGCATCGGCCTGCTGCTTGTCGAGGTGGCGCCGCGGGCTGGCACGCTGTTGCGGGAGATCACTGACTATTACGGTTCGCAGGAGCCCACCGTGCCGATCAGCGAAGCTGCCACCGGCACGCACGGGTTGACCGCGGAGATGCTGCGCGGGCGGCGCTTTGACGTTGATGCCATCCGCGCCATCGTTGACGACGCGGATGTGCTGGTCGCCCACGGCGCCGAATTCAACGCGCGGATGCTGGGAAAAGTGCTTCCCGACATCCAGCACAAGCGCTGGCGCTGCTCGGTGCGCCAGGTCCGCTGGTCCCAGTACTTCCACGCCCCTAACCACAAGCTCGATACGCTGTGCGAGCACCTGCGCATCTTCCGGCCCCGTCCGCAGGTTGCGCTGGATGATTGCCTGGCGCTGTCCAAGCTGCTGTTCCAGCACATGGGTGCAGCCGACCAGGCCACGCCCATGGGCTTCCTGCTGGCCGAGTCCGACTTCGTGCCGCGTATTGCGATCAGCGTGCCAGCGCCACCGGCGCCGCCGCCGTCTCCTGCGGTCCCGGCCGACGCCGGCCAGTCATGGATGCCAAAGGTTGAGACCAGCCATGCTGGCCCAGGCCGGGGGCTGGTCATCGTCGCGGTGATGCTGATGCTGTTCGCGGGGGCGCTGATCTGGCCGGACTTGCTGCGGTGGTGAGAACAGATCCTGTCCCGCCCTTGGAGGCCGCTTGGCAGAAAAGAAAAACGGCCTGGATCTTTCGATCCAAGCCGTTGTTTCCATTACATATTTCTGGTCGGAGCGATAGGATTCGAACCTACGACCCTCTGATCCCAAATCAGATGCGCTACCAGGCTGCGCTACGCTCCGAAGCCGGCGATTGTAGCCGGGCTCAGGGCTTGCGGTCAATCTAATGTGATGATGCCCGCTCTGGCGCACTCAACCTTGCCGGCCTGCTCCCCCTTCTGGCGGGGACGCTTTGGCTTGACTTGGGTTTGCGCGCTGGGATAATCCGCACACCGCACCAGTCCGACCGGCGTGCTTTTGGGAACGCCCGGTTTGCCTATTCCTTCCGGACTGACCTGATCACCACAACAAGAACGGCGCTCCCGCCCGCGGCGGGCGCCTCGGCGTGCTTGCGTCTGCCGGCTGGCCGCGGCAGTCGTCCTGAAACCGGGTATGCGGCATTGATAACAACGGTCCGACACAGGACCGGTAAAGAGCAGGTAACAGCGGGCGCCATGCGGAGCACCGCTTGTCGCCTTGGACGGGAATGAAGATGTTTCAGTCGCACATAGTTGTGCTGATCGCGGGGTTGTTCGCCCTGCAGATGGCGGTGGTTTGCGTGGTGTTGCGCCGCTCTGCGGGCATGGATCGCAGCGGCCTGACGTCGTGGGCGCTGGGGAGCGTGCTGGCCGCGATGGCAGCGGCCCTGGCGGCGGTGCAGGAACTGCGCCCGCTGTGGCTGGTGCTGGAATCGAGCGACCTGGCGCTGCTGGCGGCGCTCTCGGTCATGGCCGTGGGCGCGCGGCATTTCGCGGGCCGGCCCGGCCGCGCCGCGCCGTTGCTGGCGCTGAACCTGGCGGCCGCAGCGGCGGTGGCCTGGCACGACCTGGCACCGCAGTATCTTGCCGTGCCGGCGCTGATGCCGGAGATGGCACCGCTGCTGACGATGTGCCATATCGCAATGCTGCTGGACCTGGCCCGCAGCGCCTTGCCGTCGGTGCCGGCCACGCGCGGCACCGGCCGGCTGGCGGCGTTGTCGCTGGTATTGATCGTCATCGCCGCGGCGGCCATCAACGCATGGACCGTGGCGCTGCCGCTGGCCGAAGTCATGCAGGGCGGCGCCTGGCCGCGGCCGATGCCGTGGGACGGCGAGCTCGCCATGCTCAACATCTTTGCACTGGTGGGGGTGTCGGTCAGTTTTGCGCTGATGGCGCACGACCGGCTGCGCCGCATGCTGGAGCGGCGCGCGCGCCATGACGACCTGACCGATGTGCTGCTGCGCGGCGCGTTCTGGGAGGAGCTGGAGGCAGCCTGCCTGCGTGCCGAGCGGCAGCGCAAGCCCCTGACGGTAGCCTTTGTCGACCTCGATCACTTCAAGGCAATCAACGATGTCTACGGCCACCTGGCGGGCGACAGCGTGCTGCGGCATTTCGCCGGGCAGCTGCGCAAGAATTTTGGCCAACTCGAGGTGGCGGGGCGCCTGGGCGGCGAGGAATTTGCCATCCTGATGCCGGATACGGCGCTGGAGCAGGGCCGGCTGGCCTGCCTGCGGCTGGCCACGGCGGTGCGCACCACGCCATGCCCGTCCGAGCCTGATCCAATTGCCTATACCGTCAGCATCGGCCTGGCGGCGCGGCAGCCGGGCGAAGGCGCCGATGCGCTGATGCGCCGCGCCGACCGCGCGCTATACGACGCCAAGCTGAAAGGGCGCAACTGCGTGTCCCTGCATCCGGCTGGCAGCGAGGCGGGCACCGATGGCGGCGCTGTCGATGGCCCCTACATCACGCGCGGACAGCCGCGTGCCGCGTCCTGACCTGCTCCGCTTGTCACTGCGCTGCGGTGCTGCGGTAGAATGCTCGCCTTCGCGTCCTTAGCTCAGTTGGATAGAGCACTCGCCTTCTAAGCGAGCGGTCAGAGGTTCGAGTCCTCTAGGACGCGCCAGCCTCTCGGGGCCATCCCATCGATTCAGGTTACTGATTCGTCCCCGCCGGGCGCTTCCCAGCCGCCTGGTCTGTCACGATCCTGGCACCGACGTCCTTCAGCAAGCGCTGGAAGTCGGGCGACTCCAGGATGATCTTTCCCGCGGCGGCGCGCAGGCGGTCGACGGCTTCGGCCGGCAGCGAGAACGATGTCGCCAGCTCGTTCAGGTAATCCAGTTCCGCCTTGTCCGTCAGCCGGGCGAACGACACATCGATGGCATAGATGGTCGCGTCCGGCGTGCGCAACGCCGCAGTGACGGCAGCATCCTTGTTCGCGGCAAAGGCGCGGGACTCCCGCAGCCGGCGCATGGCTTGCCACCGGGACTGGCTGTCCTTCAACAGTTCGGTCGCCTCATAGGAATAGTGGTCGATTGGCACGCCGGTGGCTTTCACCAGAATCTCCAGCGTACCCGGCGCAGACTCCGACTTGTCCCATGCCGTCCGGGGCGTGGACAGCGAATTGACGACGAAGACCACGATCCTGCGGGTATGGTCCAGGGGCGAGGGCTGGCCGTTCAGGTGCAGGGCCTCCAGGACCTCGAGGGAATCCAGCACGCTGCGCATGCCCAGGTTGTCGGAGACGCCGCCGTCCACGACGTGGATATAGGGCCGGTTGATGCTGTCCCCGTATTCCGCTTCTTCCTTCAGGTGCCGGGTTGCGCGCGCTGCCGGACGGGGCGGGTCGCTGGCATCGATAAACGGCTTGATCCAGTCGGGGGGCACGTAGCCGCAATTGCCGCCGTAGTTATTGAGCGTGATGGGCGTCAGGACCACGGGAACTGCCGACGATGCCGCGGCCGCACGGGAAAGGCGCAGCGCGTTGAGGTCTGAGCAGAGTACGTCGAAGGTGGTCTGCGTGAACGGAAGGCGTGCGCCCGTCGAGATGTCCGTGGCCGAGGCAATGATGAACGGACCCTTGCCCCGATGGAGGTCGCCAAAGGTTGCGCCATGGAAAAGAATCTCGTCATACAGGTCGGCGGCCAGTTCAGAGCGGCCCCAGCCGCTCGACCACAACGACGGCCAATACGCCGGATTCAGCGTCCGGAATGTGATCTCGCCCTGCACGTCGCGCTTGAGGAAGCTCTGTTCGTAGTGATCAAAGAGCCTGTCGCCATACAGGCCGTAGGCGAGGGCAGTAAAGCTGCCACCTGACACGCCGGTGATGACGCCGACATGGTCGAGCAGGCGTGACCGGTTGCCCTTGGGTCCGACCACTTCGGTGTCGCGCAGGAACTCAAGCACGCCATACGAGAATGCCGCCGCGCGCGTACCGCCCCCTGAGAAGGCGAGGATGACCAGGTTTTCGTTGTCCGCCGCATACTGGGGGCGCGTGAAGAACCGATAGCCGGTACCCTGGTCCGCGTGCGCGATCGGCGGATTGACTGGCCGGGAGGCGCAGGCGGCAAGCAGAAGCACCATCGAAATGACGGCCAAGGCTGAGGTCGGCGATCTGGCCATAGGTCCTCCGCGGCGACTGCAGGACGAACCGGACCGGGCGGGTCGGCGTGCTGCAACTCCCCCAATACTAGACGGCCAATGTAGCGATTGGCATACGTTTTGAGGTTGTCCCGGCCCGGCCGCTCGTCTAGACTGGATTTCACCTGTCCAAGAGACCGGTACTTAACCTGGCTTGGCGAATGCGCGGCGGTGAGGCTGCCGATCCGATACCTTTGCGGTGATCTGCAGGGAGACCAGCGATGTTGCCCACGCCCACTTCAGAGAGAGCGCTGTCCCGCGGACTACTCGATGTGCTGATCCGTGCCGGGCTGATCGCGGTGCTGGCAATCTTCTGCTTCCGGATATTCCGCCCCTTCCTCGATCTCATTGTCTGGTCCGTGATCCTGGCGGTGACCATCTACCCGCTGCAGGTCAGGCTCAGGCGCAGGCTGGGCAACAAGGACGGCCGCGCCGCCACCCTGATCGTGCTGGCCGCCATTGCCATCATTGCGCTGCCAGCCTACCTGCTGGGCGCCGCCATGGTCGACTCGATGGAGAATGCGATCGCCATCGTCAAGAGCGAAGGCATTCATATTCCGCCACCGCACGAGTCGGTCGCCAGCTGGCCGCTGGTTGGCCAGCGCCTGTATGACTTCTGGCTGCAAGCCGCCTCGGACCTGGCCAGCGTGGTGCAGACGCTGGCGCCTCAGATCAAGGAAATCAGCCTGGCCGTGCTGGCCGCAGCCGCCGGCATCGGCAAGGGGCTGCTGATCTTCGTCTTCGCGCTGATTATCGGGGGCATCTTCATGGCCTATGGCGAGGCCGGCAACCGTAGCGCCGTGCAGATTGCCTCGCGCATTTTCGGCCTGGAGCGGGGCCAGCGCATCGCCACGCTATGCACGGCGACCATCCGCGCGGTGGCGCAGGGCGTGGTCGGCATCGCCTTCATCCAGATGCTGCTGATCGGCATAGGCTTTGTGCTCAAGGGGGTTCCTGCCGCGGGCGTGCTGGCCATGGCCGTGCTGCTGCTGGGCATCGCGCAGTTGCCGGCCACGCTGATCACCGTGCCAGTGATCATCTATGTCTTTGCCACGGAAGGTGCCAGCGTTGCCACTATCGTCTTCGCCATCTATGTCTTCGTGGCGGGACTGGCCGACAACGTGCTCAAGCCACTGCTGCTCGGGCGTGGCGTCGATGTGCCGATGCCGGTGGTGTTGATCGGTGCCCTGGGCGGCATGGTGACCGGCGGCGTGATCGGCTTGTTCATCGGTCCGGTGGTGCTTGCGGTCGGGTATCAGCTGTTCTGGCAATGGGTGGAAGACCCGCCGCCGCAGGCGGATCCCGGCAACCAGCAACAGACCTGAAGTGGTCCGGGGTCGCGCATGTCGCGCTCGAATCATCCGTTGCCCGCATTGCTGGCCTGCGCCTGCTGCCTTGGCGGCTGCGCGCGCCTGGGGCCGGATTTCCAGCCGCAGCATGAGCCCTGGACGCAGCAGTGGCACAGCCCGGCACTTGAGCAGGCGACCGAGCAGCGGGCCCAGCCCGACATCCGCGAGTGGTGGCAGGTCTTTGCCGACCCGACGCTCGAACGCCTGATCGCCGAAGCCGACGCGCACAATGCCAGCCTGCGGATTGCCGGCCTGCGCGTGATGGAAGCGCGCGCGCAACTGGGCATTGCCCAGAGCGGGCGCTTCCCGCAACTGCAGCAGGCCAGTGCCGATGTCCTGTACACGGATCGCAGGCAGGCCGGTGGCCTCAACCCGCAGAATAGCCGCTTCTGGCAATACAGCGCGGGCTTCGACATCGGCTGGGAGCTCGATTTCTGGGGCCGCTTCAGCCGCGCCATCGAATCTGCCGATGCTGTCTATTTTGCCGCCCGAGCCAACCGCGACGATGTGCTGGTGCTGTTGCGTGCCCAGGTGGCTGAGACCTACTTTGCGCTGCGCACGGCCGAGGCACGGCTGCGCATCGCCCGCGACAATGCAGCGCTGCAAAAGCGCAGCCTTGAAATCACTGAGCGGCTGTTCAAGAGCGGCGAGACCGACGAGCTCGACCTGCAGCAAGCGAAGACGCAGTACCTGGGCACCCTGAGCAGTATCCCTGAATTTGAAAGCCAGATCATGCGCACCCGCAATGCCCTGGCGGTGCTGCTGGGCCGCCCGCCAGGCCCGTTGCCGGAGCTGCCGGAACTGGTGGGCAAGGAAGGGGTGATTCCACTGATCGATCGCGCGGTACTGCAGGATGTGCCCGCCAGCCTGCTGTTGCGCCGTCCGGATATCCGCGCCGCCGAGCTGCAGATTGCCGCGCAATCGGCGCTGATCGGCGTGGCCGAAGCCGATCTCTATCCGTCGCTGACGCTGCTGGGCAGCATTGTCTGGTCCGCCAGCACGCTGGCCGGCACGCCCAACAGTCTGGCCCTGATCGGGGGCCCCAGCCTGCGCTGGAACGTGTTCGACTACGGCCGCATCAAGAACACCGTGCGCGTGCAGGACGCCCGCCTGCAGCAGCTGATCGTCGCCTACCAGGATGCCGTGCGCCAGGCGGCGCGCGAGGCCGACGATGCCGCCAGTGCGCTGATCAAGTCGCTTGAGCGCGAGCAGATCCTGCGTGACACGGCGCTGGCTGCCAGGCGTTCGCTGACGCTGGCCAACGCGCTCTACCGCGAAGGCTACTCGGACTTCCAGCGCGTACTGGATTCCCAGCGTGCGCTGGCCACCCAGCAGGACACCTATCTGGTCAACCGCAGCAATGCCGTCAGCAACCTGATCGCCTTGTACAAGGCGCTTGGCGGCGGCTGGCACAGCGAGCAGCCACTGGTGGACCCGGCCACCCGTCAGCAGATGCAGCAACGCACCGACTGGGGAAACCTGCTGGATGAACCCGTCCCGCCGTCCGCCGGTGCCAGCCTCCCTGTGCGGCAGAGGTAGATATCCCTGAACGAGTGCCGATGAGCGACGCCCCGCAACCCCCCGCAGCCCCAGCGCCCAGCGCACCGCCGCCCGCTGCCGACCCGGCAAGGAAGGGCGTGCGCTGGGTGCTCTTGCTGATCGTCATCAGCCTGACCTGGTACCTGTTTGCCGACCGGCTGACCCCGTACACGCAGCAGGCGCGGGTACAGGCTTTCGTGGTGCCGGTCGCGGCGGAAGTGTCCGGGCGCGTGACCAAGGTGCATGTGCGCAACAACCAGGACGTCGCGGCAGGCACTGTCCTGTTCGAGGTGGATCCCCAGCACTACAAGATTGCCGTGGACCGCGCCCGCGCCGATCTGGAGTCGACGCGCCGGCAGATCGGCGCCAGCACCGCGGGCATCGAATCGGCGCAGGCATCGCTGCGCGCAGCACGCGCCAACGAGCTCAAGGCGCGCCAGGACAGCAACCGCCTGGAGCGCCTGTACAGCGATGACCCCGGCACCATTTCCCTGCGCCGCCTGGAGGTGGCGCGGGCCAGCCTCGAGCAGGCTGTCAGCCAGGTCGCCGCCGCCAAGGCCGAGGTCCAGCGCGCGCGCGAACAGCAGGGGGGCAGCGAGGAAGAGAACGCCAAGCTGCGCAGCGCCGCCACCGCCCTGGAAAAGGCCGAACTGGATCTTGCCAATACGCAGGTGCGGGCGCGCGCCGCCGGGCTGGTCACCGACCTGCGCACCGATGCCGGCCAGTTTGCCGCGGCCGGCAACCCGGTCATGACGCTGATCGCGATCCACGATCTGTGGATCAGCGCGGAGATGACCGAGAACAACCTGGGCCGTGTCGAGCCCGGCACGCCGGTTGCCATCGTGCTGGATGCGCTGCCGGGCAGGATCTTCGAAGGCCGTGTGCGCAGCGTCGGCTATGGCGTCAACGTCGGCCCGAGCACGCCGCCGGGCAGCTTGCCGACGGTGCAGAACAGCCGGGACTGGCTGCGTCCGGCACAACGCTTCCCGGTGGTGGTCGAGTTTGCCCAGGGCGAACTCGCCTCGATGCGCGGCATTCGCGTGGGCGGGCAGGCCGAAGTCATGGCGTTTCCCACCCAGGGCAACCCGCTCAATCCGCTCGGCCGCGTATTCCTGTACCTGATGAGCTGGCTTTCCTATGTCTACTGACAGCCCGGCGCTGCCGTTGCCCGTACGCGATCCACGCGCCCAGCGTTCGCTGCGCCTGGCCAGCGGCACCGCGCTGTGCCTGGCGGCCAGCTTCGGCCTGAGCCTGCCGATTCCCATGCTCGCGCCGGTGCTCGGCGTGTTCCTGCTGGCCAGCGTCAACCAGCCCATGTCGCCCAAGGCCGGGCTTGGCCTGGTGCTGGTCGTGATGCTGACCACCGGCACCGGCCTGCTGCTGATCCCCTTGCTGCGCCACTACCCCGTCAGCGGCGTGCTGATGATCGGCCTGTGCCTGTTCCTGGCCTTTCGCTATGGATTGCGCGGCGGCAACAACCTGGTCTCCACCTTCCTGGTGGTCGGCCTGACCATGATCTCGGCGGCGGGCACCATCGATTTCGGGCTGGCGGTCATGGTCATCGATGCCCTGGCGAAGGGACTGCTCGTCGCGGTCGTGGTGCTGGCACTTGGCCACTGGCTGTTTCCGGAACCGGCCGGCGCGCAGGCGCCGCCTGCGGCCAAGGCCTTGCCGGATGACCAGGCCGCCTGGATTGCGCTGCGCGCGGCGCTGGTGGTGATGCCGGCCTTCCTGCTGGCGCTGAACGATCCGGCCGCGTACATCCCGATCATCATGAAAGCGGTCAGCCTCGGCCGGCAAAGCTGCACCACCACGGCACGCGGCGCCGGGCGCGAACTGCTTGGCTCGACCTTGTTCGGTGGCGTGCTGGCCATCCTGTTCTGGTGCGCACTCAGCCTGTTCGTGCATTTGTGGATGTACTTCCTGTGGATGCTGCTGTTCGGCCTGCTGGTGGCGCGCAAGCTGTATGGCCTCAGCCCGTCGCGGTACCCGCCAGGCTTCTGGGTGAACACCCTCGTGACGCTGATCATCCTGCTGGGCCAGTCCGTGCAGGACAGCGCGGCCGGGAAGGATGTCTATACCGCCTTCGCCGTGCGCATGGGCCTGTTTGTCGGCGTCACGCTGTATGCCTGGCTGATGATCGAGCTGCTCGACCAGCCGCGCGGCGCACGACGGCGCGCCCGCTGAAGAGGCCGGTCGTGCTGAGCAACCTGCTGATCGGCCTTCCCGTAATGCTGCTGTGCCTGCTGCTGCAGGCGCTCTTCGTGGCCATCTGCCTGCGCTACTACGTGCGCTTCAAGCACGCCCGGCAAGGCCGCGAATCGCTGTGGCAGGACGTCCTGCTGTTGTCGGTTGTGATGATGCTGACGTTGCTCGGCAATTTCGTGCAGATGGCGATCTGGGCCGTCTTGTTCATGCTGCTGGGCGAGTTCGGCGATTTCGCTACCGCGCTCTATCACTCGGGCGTGAACTTCGCCACGCTGGGCTACGGCGATATCGTCATGTCCGAAGCCCGGCGCTTGCTGGGGCCGCTCGAGGCGGCCAACGGCATCTTGATGTTCGGCGTCTCCACTTCGGTGATGACCGCGGCGGTGCTGGACGTGATCAAGCACAACCTGGCCAGGCTGCGGCGGGACCAAGGGCCATAGGGATGGGGGCGTCGGCCGCAGCCCGGGCCGGGACTGGGACGGTTCTAATATCGGATGCAGAATCGCGGGCGGGGTCGGGCAATCGATGCATTCCGATCTCTGCGAAAGCTGGCCCGCCGCGCTGCGTTTTTCCGGTCAGGAAATCGTGTAGGTGGTACGTTCCCCGGGGTTGTAGAGGTCCCTGGCCAGTTGCAGGATCTGGTCCCGATGATCGTCGAAGGTGGCGAGAAGGGCGGATTCTTCCGCGGCACCCTGGTGGCTCAGGCGCAGAAGGATTTCGTCAGTGACCTGGAAGGCCACTTCGCGCGCGTTATCGTAGCCCCAGAAGCAAACGCAGTGCCGCGCCGCATCGTAGCTGCGGCTGGGATTGGGAAAGTTCAGTGCCATTGCAGACTCCTGTCCGGTCACGGTACGCCGTGCGTGTTGGGCTTGCTGGCGCCAGCCGGTGCTGCCGCCCCTAGTATGCGCCTGTTTCCCGCAAGCTGGGCATGTGTCCCCGCGGCCTGCTGGAGCGCATGGCCGCGTTCTTCGCGAAAGATATTTCTTTCGCCGGCGATTTAGCGCGTATGCTGGGATTGCCATTATCTCCAGGCAAGCCATTCAGGAGCCCATCATGGCCAAGAGTCAACTACGCAGCAGCCGCGAAGCCAAGAAACCCAAGCAACCGAAGAAGCCATCCGTGCCGGCCTCACCCTTCAGCACGGTCCAGGTTCGCGGGCACGATGAGGCCGCCAAGAAGAAGAAATGACTGAGACCGACAGCGCAGGGATCATCTGGTCCCTTGTGTTCCTGGCAGTGTTGGTCGGGGTCTACGGCTACATCATCCGGGTGGGCATCCACCACAAGCCGGTGTTCGGCATGGCGAAGCATTCGCTTCGGTACTGGTGGCACCGGCTGGTCCACGTGACCAGGTAAGCCAACGCAACGCCGGCCAGTCAGGCCGGTGCGGGCAAGATTTGCGGTTTTGCCGCACAATACAGCCTGCGCGCCGCACAGGAGCACGCTGGATCGACCAGAGGCGAGGGCACTGACCTCGCCCGTCAGCGGGCGGCATTTCTTGAACATCCTGCAATCCTGTACATGGCCGCCCCACATGCACATTCCGCCGCGGATCCTGTCCGCGGCGCAGACATTTCCCATTCTTCCCGCGATAGCAATCCATCCGGCCGCCTGCCGCTGCTGGCGCTCGGGGTCGGCAGCTTCGGCATCGGCACCGGCGAATTCGTCATCATGGGTTTGCTGCCCGATGCCGCCGGCGACCTTGCCATCTCCATCCCGCAAGCCGGCCACCTGATCAGCGCCTATGCGCTGGGCGTGGTCATCGGCGCGCCGCTGCTGGCGGTGCTGGGCGCGCGCTGGCCGCGGCGCAACCTGCTGATCGCGCTGATGGCGGTGTTTGCCGCCGGCAATATCGCCAGCGCGCTGGCACCTTCGTATCTGTCGATGATGGTGGCGCGCCTGCTTACGGGCTTTCCGCATGGCACCTACTTCGGCGTGGCGGCGCTGGTGGCCGCCAGCCTGGTCGCGCGCGAACGGCGCGCGCAGGCGGTGGGGCTGGTGATGCTGGGCCTGACCACTGCCACGCTGGTGGGCGTGCCGATCGCCGCCACCGTCGGCACCTGGCTGGGCTGGCGCTCGGCCTTCCTGATCGTCGGCGCCCTCGGCGCGCTGACGGCGCTGCTGGTATGGCGCTGGGTGCCATTCGTGCCGGCCGACCGGCGTGCCAGCCCGCTGCGCGAACTGACGGCACTCAAGCACAAGCAGGTGTGGCTGACGCTGGGCATCGGCGCGATCGGCTTTGGCGGCATGTTCTCGGTGTTCAGCTATATCAAGCCGACCATGCTGGAACTGGCGCATATGCCGGCGGCGGGCATCCCGGTGGTGCTGGCCTTGTTCGGCATCGGCACGGTGGCGGGCAACCTTGCCGGCGCGAAGCTGGCCGACAAGGCATTGATGCCGACCATCGGCGGCGTGCTGGTGTGGGCGGCGCTGGTGCTGGGCGCCTTCACCTTTACCGCGTCGCATCCCTGGCTGGCTGCCATCAATGTGCTGCTGGTGGGCACCACCGTGGCACTGGGCCCGGCATTGCAGATCCGGCTGATGGATGTCGCCGGCGACGCGCAGACGCTGGCCGCGGCCCTCAACCACTCGGCCTTCAACATGGCCAACGCGCTCGGCGCGTGGCTGGGCGGGGTGACCATTGCCGCCGGCTACGGCTGGGAGTCCACCGGCTGGGTGGGCTTGCTGCTGGCGCTGGGCGGCCTGGTGGTCTATGCGTGGTCGATGCTGAGCATGGGCCGGCAGGGCGCGCCCGCAGCAGCGTAGGCATGGCGCAGGCGGACCGGTGCGCGCATAGGTCCCGCAAGAGCAAAAAAAGGGGTGCCTCATCGGGCACCCCTTTTTCATCTGCGGCCCGCTGGCGGGCCGGCCTTACTCTGCGTCCGCGACGCTTGCGCCGACCACGTTGAAGCCGCCGTCGACATAGGTGATCTCACCGGTCACGCCGCTGGCCAGGTCGGACAGCAGGAAGGCGGCCACGTTGCCGACTTCTTCGATGGTGACGTTGCGGCGCAGCGGCGCGACGTCTTCGAAGTGGCCGAGCAGCTTGCCGAAGCCCTTGATGCCCGAAGCAGCCAGGGTCTTGATCGGGCCGGCGGAGATGCCGTTGGCGCGGATGCCGCGCGGGCCGACCGACGAGGCCAGGTAGCGCACGCTGGCTTCCAGCGAGGCCTTGGCCAGGCCCATGGTGTTGTAGTTGGGGACCACGCGCTCGGCGCCCAGGTAGGTCAGCGTCAGCAGCGAGGCCTTGTCCGACAGCAGCGGCAGCGCGGCCTTGGCCAGCGCCGGGAAGCTGTAGGCGGAGATGTCATGGGCGATGCGGAAACCTTCGCGCGACAGGCCTTCCAGGAAGTCGCCGGCGATGGCGTCGCGTGGCGCGAAGCCGATCGAGTGCACCAGGCCGTCGAACTTGTCCCAGCGCTGGCCCAGCGCGGCGAAGGTGGCGGCGATCTGCTCGTCGCTGCCGACGTCGCACTCGAACACCAGGTCGGTGCCGAATTCCTTGGCAAAGTCGCTGATCCGGTCCTTGAACCGTTCGCCGACATAGGTGAAGGCCAGTTCGGCGCCTTCGCGTTTGCACGCCGATGCGATGCCATAGGCGATCGACCGGTTAGAGAGCAAGCCGGTGATCAGGATCCGCTTACCTGCCAGAAATCCCATAAGTTCTCCAAGGTGGTGTATCAGGCACGCTTCGTGCGTCCGCCGTGCGGACGTGCGCGTGCCTTTGCTGTCTTGCGGCCGTTTTTATTGCGCCGCGCAGAGGGAATGTCCGGATGGCTGGCGCCACCCCCGACGCATGTAAAATTGTCTCATACTTGGCCCGGCCGCAGAATGCCGGGCCCCACAGGTCATAGTGGAGGAATCCAACGGGATGCCTATTCAAGCACGTTGGCCGCTTCAGGCGGCATGGCAGTGCTTCCGGCGGGATGCGGTACTGCGCGGTTGGGTCGCAAGCGGGCTGGCGATGGCGCTGGCGGCGGGGGTCTCTCTCTTTTCCAGTCCGGCGCTGGCGGCGCATGGCTTCGCGCTGCACGGGGACCTGAAGTACCAGGCGGATTTCCGGCAATTCGACTATGCCAATCCCAATGCACCCGCCGGCGGCACGCTGACACTCGCCAATCCGGACCGGCGCACCAGTTTCGACAAGTTCAATCCGTTCACGCTGAAGGGCACGTCTGCGCCCGGCCTGAACGCGCTGATGTTCGAGTCGCTGCTGATCAGCAGCGCCGACGAGAGCGCCAGCGCCTATGGCTTGCTCGCCGAGGACGTCACGGTGGCGCCGGACGAGCTGTCGGTCACGTTCACCATCCGGCCTCAGGCGCGCTTCTCCAATGGCGACCCGGTGCTGGCGTCGGATGTCAAATATTCTTATGACATGCTGATGAGCAAGGCCTCGAGCCCGGGCTACCGCAGCATGTGTACCGATGTGAAGGCCGTGATCGTCGCCGGCGAGCGCACGGTGCGCTTCGAATTCAAGCAGCGCAACCGCGAGCTGCCGCTGATCGTCGGCTCGCTGCCGGTGTTCTCGAAGAAATGGACGGCCAAGGTCCCGTTCGAGAAGCTGACCTTCGAGCCGCCGGTCACCAGCGGCCCCTACCTGATCGAGCGCTATGACGCCGGCCGCGGCATCATCTTTCAGCGCGACCCGAAGTACTGGGGCAAGGACCTCGCGGTGCGCCGCGGCACCTTCAATTTCGCGCGCGTGGCCTACCGCCTGTACAAGGACGAGACCGCCAAGCTCGAGGCCTTCAAGGCAGGGGAGTTCGACGCCATCATCGAATACAAGGCCAAGAACTGGGCCAAGAGCTACCAGGGCACCCGCTTTCGCAACGGCGAGCTGCTGAAGACCGAGTTCCCGCACCGCAACGGTGCCGGCATGCAGGGCTTCGTGATGAATATGCGCAAGCCGGTGTTCCAGGACGTGCGCGTGCGCCAGGCCCTGATCCTTGCGCTGGACTTCGAATGGCTGAACCGGCAGTTGTTCTATGGCGCCTACAAGCGCCTGGACAGCTGGTTTTCCAACAGCGAGCTGGCCGCCAGCGCCACCTTCGACGGCCGGCCCGGCCCGGGCGAGCTGGCGCTGCTTGAGCCGCTGCGCGCGGAATTGCCGCCAGAGGTGTTCGGCCCGGACGTGGTCCAGCCCAGCACTGCGGCGCCGCGTTCGCTGCGCGACAACCTGCGCGAGGCACGGCGCCTGCTGGCCCAGGCCGGCTGGACCTACACGGATGGCGCGCTGCGCAACGCCAAGGGCGACACGCTGGTGTTCGAGTTCCTCGACGACGGCGGCGCCATGAGCCGCGTCATCACCACCTATGTGCGCAACCTGGAGAAGCTCGGCATCCAGGTGAACCAGCGCACCACGGACTTTGCGCTGTACCAGAAACGGCTGGAGGATTTCGACTTCGACATGGTGTCGATCCGCTTCCCGGACTCGCAAAGCCCCGGCAACGAGCTGCGCGACCGCTTTTCCAGCGAGGCGGCCGGCACGCCGGGCTCGGACAACCTGTTCGGGCTGAAGTCGCCCGTGGTCGACAAGCTGGTGGACAACGTGCTGCACGCCCATACCCGGCAGGAGCTGGTCACCGCCGGGCGCGCGCTGGACCGGGTGCTGATGCATGGCTACTACATTGTGCCTAACTGGTACAGCGCATCGCACCGCGTGTCATACCGCAAGACGCTGGCCTACCCGGAGCGCCTTCCCTATTACTACACGGCCGAAGGCTGGATCCTGAGCCACTGGTGGCGCACGGACCTGCAGCCGCAGGCGCGCTGACGCGCCCGCCGCGACCAAGACAAGGAAGAGGACCGGCCGATGCTTGCCTACCTGCTCAAGCGCATCCTGCTGATGATCCCGACGCTGATCGGGGTCATCACGCTGACCTTCGTGGTGATCCAGTTCGTGCCGGGTGGCCCGGTCGAGCAGATGATGATGGAACTGAAAGGGCGGGGCGGCGCCGGCGAAGCCAGCGGCGGCGGCGCCGAATACCGCGGGCGGCGCGGCGTCGACCCCGAGAAGATCAAGGAGATCCAGGCCCTGTACGGCTTCGACAAGCCGCCGCTGGAACGCTACTTCCTGATGCTCAAGCGCTTTGCGCAATTCGACCTGGGCCAGAGCTATTTCCAGCACCGCAGCGTGTGGGAGCTGGTCAAGTCCAAGCTGCCGGTGTCGGTCAGCCTGGGTTTGTGGACCTTCTTCCTGACCTACCTGATATCGGTGCCGCTGGGCATCTCCAAGGCCATCCGCGCGGGCAGCCGCTTTGACGTGGTGACCAGCATCATCGTGCTGGTGGGCTATGCCATCCCCGGCTTCGTGCTGGGCGTGCTGCTGCTGGTGCTGTTCGGCGGCGGCACCTTCGTGCAGTGGTTCCCGCTGCGCGGGCTGACCTCCGACAACTGGGAGCAGCTCTCGCTGATGGGCAAGGTGATGGACTACCTGTGGCACCTGGTGCTGCCGATCACGGCATCGGTGGTGGGCAGCTTCGCGGTGGTCACCATGCTGACCAAGAATGCCTTCCTCGAGGAAATCCGCAAGCAATACGTGCTGACCGCACGGGCCAAGGGCCTGGGCGAGCGCCGCGTGCTGTGGAAGCACGTGTTCCGCAACGCGCTGATCCCGCTGGTGACGGGTTTCCCGGCCGCGTTCATCGGCGCCTTCTTCACCGGCTCGCTGCTGATCGAGACGCTGTTCTCGCTCGACGGGCTGGGCCTGCTGTCCTATGAGGCGGTGCTGCGGCGCGACTATCCGGTGGTGCTGGGCACGCTCTACCTGTTCACGCTGATCGGGCTGGTCACGCGCCTGATCTCCGATGTCTGCTACGTGCTGGTGGACCCGCGCATCCATTTCGAGGGCTTGCACCGATGAAACTGTTCACGCACGCGGCCCCCAACGGGCTGCCGCATTCGCCCTCGCCGCGCCAGCGCGCCTGGCAGCGCTTTCGCCGCAACCGGCGCGGCTACTGGAGCCTGGTGATCTTCGTGGTCATCTTCGTGCTGAGCCTGGGCGCCGAGCTGCTGTCCAGCAACCGGCCGCTGGTGGTGCACTACAAGGGCGAATGGTATTTCCCCATCGTCAAGGTCTACCCGGAAACCACCTTCGACGGCGATTTCGCCACGCCCGCGGACTACCTCGATCCGTATATCCGCGACCGCATCACCACCAACGGCAACTTCGCGGTGTTCCCGCTGAACCATTATTCGTACGACTCGCTCAACTACTTTGCCAAGGAGCCCAACCCGGCGCCGCCGTCGGCGGAGAACTGGCTGGGCACCGACGACCGCGGCCGCGACATCCTGGCCCGGCTGCTGTACGGCTTCCGCGTGTCGGTGCTGTTCAGCATGGCGCTGACCGTGATCGGGGTGCTGGTGGGCACGCTGAGCGGGGCGCTGATGGGCTTCTTCGGCGGGCGCTTCGACCTGTTCTCGCAGCGCGCCATCGAGATCTGGAGCTCGATGCCGGAGCTGTACCTGCTGATCATCTTTGCCTCGATCTTCGAGCCCAGCCTGGCGCTGCTGATCATCCTGCTGTCGCTGTTCGGCTGGATGGGCCTGTCCGACTACGTGCGCGCCGAGTTCTACCGCAACCGCTCGCTCGACTACGTCAAGGCCGCGCGCGCGCTGGGCCTGTCCAACGTGCAGATCATGTGGCGCCATATCCTGCCCAACAGCCTGACCCCGGTGATCACCTTCCTGCCGTTCCGCATGAGCGCCGCCATCCTGGCGCTGACCAGCCTGGACTTCCTCGGCATGGGCGTGCCGCCGACCACGCCCAGCCTGGGCGAACTGCTGGCGCAGGGCAAGGCCAACCTGGATGCGTGGTGGATTTCGCTGTCGACCTTCGCGGTGCTGGTGATCACGCTGCTGCTGCTGACCTTCATGGGCGACGCGCTGCGCGATGCCTTCGATACCCGCCTGGGCCTGGCGGCGCTGCGCGGCCGGGTCGAGCCCAAGATCCCGGCCGGCGCGCCGACCGGGGCAGCCCCGGAGGCCACGCCATGACCGCGGTGTCTCCCATGATCCAGCCGGCCGTGGCGCCGGCCGCGGTGCCGGCGCCCGGTTCCACGCTGATGTGCGTCGACAAGCTTTCCGTTACCTTCGGCCACGGCGAGCATGCCACCCGTGCCGTGCGCGAAGTCAGCTTCGACCTGCGCGCGGGCGAGCGCTACGCGCTGGTGGGCGAGTCGGGCTCGGGCAAGACCGTGACCGCGCTGGCGATGCTGCGGCTGGTGGAAGACGCCTACTACGACGGCGCGATCCGCTTCGAGGGCAAGAACCTGCTGGAGGTGTCGGACCGCGAGATGCGCGGCATCCGCGGCGCCGAGATCGCGATGATCTTCCAGGAGCCGATGACGGCGCTCAACCCGCTGTACACCATCGGCAACCAGATCGTCGAGACACTGGCGCTGCACGAGGGCCTGGACCGCCGCGCCGCGCGCGAGCGCGCCATCGCGCTGCTGGAGCGCACCGGCATCAGCGACGCCGCGCACCGCTTCGACAGCTTTCCGCACCAGCTCTCGGGCGGCCAGCGCCAGCGCGCCATGATTGCCATGGCGCTGGCCTGCCGCCCCAAGCTGCTGCTCGCCGACGAGCCGACCACGGCGCTGGACGTGACCATCCGCGCCCAGATCATGGACCTGCTGCGCGACCTGCAGGCCGAGTTCGGCATGGCGGTGATGCTGATCACCCATGACCTCAACCTGGTGCGTTCCTTTGCCCAGCGCGTGGGCGTGATGGAGAAGGGCGTGCTGGTCGAGACCGGCGAGACCGCGCAGGTGTTTGCCGCCCCCCAGCACCCCTACACCCGCAAGCTGATCGACAGCCGCCCCAGGCGCGAGGTGCTGCCGCTGGTGCCGCTGGCGCCGGTGCTGCTGGAAGCGCGCAAGCTGAGCGTCAACTACGCGCGCAAGCGCCGCGGGCTGGCCGGCTGGTTCGGCAAGGACCAGTTCGCGGCGGTCAAGGACGTGGACTTCCAGCTGCGCGAGGGCGAGACCGTCGGCATCGTCGGCGAGTCCGGTTCGGGCAAGACCACGCTGGCGCATACCGTGCTGGCGCTGCAGCGCAAGAGCGGCGGCACCATCCATTTCCTGGGCCGCAGCTTCGACACCGCGACGCGCGACGATCGCCGCCAGTTGCGCGCGCGCATGCAGGTGGTGTTCCAGGACCCGTTCGGCTCGCTGGCGCCGCGGATGACCATCGAGCAGATCGTTGGCGAAGGCCTGGCGCTGCACCAGCCCGGGTTGTCGCACGAGGGCACGCGCCAGCGCGTGATCGAAGCCCTGCGCGAGGTCGGCCTGGACCGCACCGCGCTGGGCCGCTATCCGCATGAATTCTCGGGCGGCCAGCGGCAGCGCATCGCCATTGCCCGGGTGCTGATCCTCAAGCCGCAGATCCTGGTGCTGGACGAGCCTACCTCGGCGCTGGACGTGTCGATCCAGCAGCAGGTGCTGGCGCTGCTGTCCCAGCTGCAGCACAAGTACAACCTCACCTACCTGTTCATCAGCCATGACCTGGCGGTGATCCGCGCCATGGCGCATCGGGTTTTCGTGATGAAGGCGGGGGAGGTGGTCGAGGCCGGCGACACCGAAGCGGTGCTGGGCGCACCCCAGCACCCCTATACGCGCAAGCTGATGGCGGCGGCACAGGTCGGCGCTGCCTGACCCAAAGTGTGCGGCGCAGCAACGCCGCAGCCCCGCCTGGCTAGCATCCGGTGGATCGGATTAATCCGATAAACAAGATGCGAAATCCCGCCTATATCATTGATTCGCCAGTCAAATCCGGCGAATTTGTAACGAACTTTGACATGTGAATGACAACCCTTTACCATCCCGCCAGAACTAGTTTCGGGGGTGGTCCGTCCGACGCATTGGATCGTGCACCGCACGTTTGCGGTGCAAGACAGGCCCGGTAAGCCTGGTGCGGATGTTGCATAGGGTTCACCCCGCAGGTTCACAAGAATTTCTCGCGAAGTTCACGCGAATTTCACAAATACCCAGCCCGCCCCGGACTTGTGCCGGGGCTTGCTTTGGAACGATCAACGGGAGAACCAATGCAGCGATCGGTACTTCATTCCCTGGCGCGTGCCGCCGTCGGAATTGCCATTGCCTGCGGTGCGACTGTGTCGAATGGAGTGCTGGCGGATACGGTATTCAAGGATGCCGACGCCCGTATCGATGCCACGGCCCAGGCCGCGGACTCGCATGCGGAAGGCAAGCGCGGCTTGCTGTCGTCGGTGGTGAATTCCACCAGCAACGTTGCCAGCAAGGCTGGCGACCTGGTCATGAATGCGCTGGGCCTGATTGGCGTGCGTTACCGCTTCGGCGGCAACAGCCCCGAATCCGGCCTGGACTGCAGCGGCTTCGTCCGCTACGTGTTCCAGGACACCTTCGGCTTCATGTTGCCGCGCCGCTCTGTCGAAATCAGCCGTGTCGGCACCACCGTGGCAGCCAGCGACCTGCGTCCGGGCGACCTGGTGTTCTTCAACACCATGCGCCAGACCTTCTCGCACGTCGGCATCTATATCGGCGACAACAAGTTCGTGCATGCCCCGTCCACGGGCAGCAAGATCCGTGTCGACGACATGCGTGCGTCTTACTGGGTGACCCGCTACAACGGCGCCCGCCGCATCGAGGATGGCAAGGACGGGGGCGCCGATGGCCTCGGCGACATGGTCGAGACGCTCAAGCGCTACGACCCCAAGGTCGTCCGCGCATCGATGTACGGCGGCTGAGGTTCCGGCACGCTTCAAGCAAAAAGGACTGCTGCGGCAGTCCTTTTTGCTTTGGCGAGGCGTGGTCTCCCGGGCTATTGCGCTGCGACCGTTCCGGCCGGTGCCAGGCGGGCCTGTTCCAGCCGCTGCCGCAGCATTGCCATCACCGCCATGGTGGCCTGTTCGCCGGCCAGTATGGCCCGGTTGCGGGCGTTGAAGTCGCTGCCGCCCATATCGGGCAGCTCGGGGCGGATCACCACGTCGGCGCGCGCCAGTGCCATCTTGTTGATCGACTGGCCCATGATCGCGGTGGTCTGCAGCAGCACGCCGCTCTGGCCCGCGTTCTTCTGCGCCGACGGGTCGGCCGAGATATTGACCGCGATGACAAAGTCCGCGCCCATGCCGCGCGCGGAATCCACCGGCACCGGCTCGACCAGGCCGCCGTCGACATAGTCGTGGCCCTGGATCGACACCGGCTGGAACACGCCGGGCACGCTGCTCGACGCGCGCACGGCCTGGCCTGTGTTGCCGCGGCGGAACAGGATTTTCTCGCCGCTCTTGAGGTCGGTGGCGACGATGCCCAGCGGCAGCTTCATGGCCTCGATCGTCCGGTTCTGCACCAGCCGGTTGATATAGTTCTGCAGCGCCTCGCCCTTGAGCCAGCCGCCGAAGCGGGTGCCGAAGGGCAGGGCCCAGTCGGCGATGGCAGCCTCGTCCATGGTCAGCGCCAGCTTGTTCAGCTGGAAACCGTTCAGTCCGCTGGCGTAAAGCGCCGCCACGACCGCGCCGGCGCTGGTGCCGGTGACCAGGTCGGCATGGATGCCTTGCGCTTCGAGCGCCTTGATCACGCCGATATGGGCAAAGCCGCGCGCCGCGCCGCCGCCCAGCGCCAGGCCGATCTTGACGGGCCGCGGCGCGGGCGGGGTGGTTGCGACCGGCGGCGCGGGACGCGGGCCGAACGAGCAGCCCGCCAGCAGGGCGGCCGCGGAGATGCCAAGGAAATGACGTCGTTGCATGAAGCGGATCAGTAACCAGGTGGGACCGGCGGATACAGGGATGTGATGCGGGCGCTCCTCCACGGGAGCTGGCATCGCATTGCCTGAATCACCGGCATCACCTCAGACCGGCGCAAGCATAAATGATTCCGCGCGGCGCCGGCACGCCGGGCGGGGCGAGGGATGCGCGTTGGTATAATGCAAGGCCTGCACATACACCAGCCTGCGCGCCGCTGCGCGCGGGCTTTCTTGTTTCTGCCCCTGACCATGACCCAACGCGTCCGCACCCGCTTTGCGCCGAGCCCGACCGGTTTCATCCATCTCGGCAATATCCGCTCCGCGCTCTATCCCTGGGCCTTCGCCCGCCGCATGCAGGGCGACTTCATCCTGCGCATCGAAGACACCGACGTCGAGCGTTCGTCGCAGGAAGCGGTCGACGTGATCCTGGAAAGCATGGCCTGGCTGGAGATGGATATCGACGAAGGCCCGTTCTACCAGATGCAGCGCATGGACCGCTATCGCGAGGTGGTGGCGCAGATGGTCGAGTCCGGCCTGGCCTACCGCTGCTACATGAGCACCGAAGAGCTGGACGCCCTGCGCGAAGCCCAGCGCGAGCGCGGCGAGAAGCCGCGCTACAACGGCTTCTGGCGTCCCGAGCCGGGCAAGGTCCTGCCCGAGCCGCCGGCCGGCGTCGATCCGGTGATCCGCTTCAAGAACCCGATCGGCAGCAGCGTGGTGTGGGATGACGCGGTCAAGGGCCGCATCGAGATCTCCAACGACGAGCTCGACGACCTGGTGATCGCGCGCCCGGACGGCACCCCCACCTATAACTTCTGCGTGGTGGTGGACGACCTCGACATGAAGATCACGCACGTGATCCGCGGCGACGACCACGTCAACAACACCCCGCGCCAGATCAACATCATCCGCGCGCTGGGCGGCACGCCGCCGGTCTACGCCCACCTGCCGACCGTGCTCAACGAGCAGGGCGAGAAGATGAGCAAGCGCCATGGTGCCATGGCCGTGACCGGCTACCGCGACGAGGGCTACCTGCCCGAAGCCGTGCTGAACTACCTGGCGCGCCTGGGCTGGGCCCACGGCGACGCCGAGATCTTTTCGCGCGAGCAGTTCGTTGAATGGTTCGACCTGGAGCACCTGGGCAAGTCGCCCGCCCAGTACAACCCCGAGAAGCTGGCCTGGCTGAACAACCACTACATCAAGGTCGGTGACAACCAGCGCCTGGCCACGCTGACGCAGCCGTTCATCGAGGCACTCGGCGGCAAGGTGGAAGGGGCGGACCTGGCCGGCGTGGTGGCGCTGGTGAAGGACCGCGCCAATACGTTGAAGGAGGTCGCGCAGGCGGCGCTGCTGTTCTATCGTGGCGAGCCGCAGGCGGATGCCGCGCTCAAGGCCGAGCACCTGACCCCGGAGATCCAGCCCGCGCTGGCAGCGCTGGCCACCCAGCTGGCCGCGCTGCCGGAATGGAAGCGCGAAGCCATCAGCGCCACCTTCAAGGCAGTGCTGGCCGAGTTCGGCCTGAAGATGCCCAAGCTGGCCATGCCGGTGCGCCTGCTGGTGGCCGGCCAGCTGCAGACGCCGGGCATCGACGCGGTGCTGGAACTGTTCGGCCGCGACACGGTACTGCGCCGCCTGGCGGCGGCTGCATAAAAAGTCGTGAAAAAGTCCGCGCCGGGGGCTTGCGCTCCGGGCCGGACTTGCGCATAATTTCTTTCTCCCTGCAGCGCGGTCCCTGACCAAGCGGGCTGGCGGATCCGCAAGGATCTTCGCGATCTCCGAACTGGATTTTGAAGTGACGGGAAAACGAAAAAAGCTGAAACGGGAGCTTGCAAAGATTGGCAGTTGATATATAATCTTGGCTTCGCTTGAAACGGTAGTTAAATCAGGCGAAAACGCAGCAAGTTGCAGTAAATGGCAGTACCATGGGGCTATAGCTCAGCTGGGAGAGCGCTTGCATGGCATGCAAGAGGTCAGCGGTTCGATCCCGCTTAGCTCCACCAAGATTTAGGTGTCATCCAGGTTGTCTTGGGTGGCGCCAGACGGAACGTGTTGGAAGACAAGTTCTGTCCCCTTCGTCTAGAGGCCTAGGACATCACCCTTTCACGGTGAGTACAGGGGTTCGAATCCCCTAGGGGACGCCATAACAGCAGGACGTAACCAGACGTCCAGCATGTCGTTTCAAGCATTAGCTTGAAACGGCAGCCGACTAAGGAGTGGTAGTTCAGTCGGTTA